>JABJJH010000501.1 GCA_018660965.1 Rhodospirillaceae bacterium
CGTGCGAGTGGTCGGAGGTTTTCCGCCAGCCCTCGTGAGCGGCGCGGCCCAGAACGGTTAGCCTGTGCGCCCATACGTAGGAACGCCGATCCGGGTCCATGATCAGAGAAGACTTCGAACCCGGATGCTTCCCCTCCGCCAGTTACTGTTATTAACCTATTGTTTTTATTTTTATTATTTACAATAACACTGTTGTAGACCCACATTTGGTCCCATACATTGAATCAATAAAGCGACTATTGTGCAGGCTATACTGGGTTCATAGCGATCCGATTACGGCTCCAAGCTGTCCTTTCGCTTCCACAATTAATGCACCACCCCACGAGGCTCCACGTTTTCAAGTTCCTTAATCGCCGCAAGAACCCGCCGCCACGTCGCTGCGCCGTCCAGATCACCGGCGTCCAGTAGTTCATCGGCGCGCATGGCGGTGTGCGCAGTGGGGTCTCTACTTCGCTGAGGTGTGGATACCGTAAGCTCGACTTTCGCCTGTACATGGCGCTCAGAGCCTCGTTTTAAGGCTGTATGGCTGTAACCGTCGTCAATCGCCGCGTTCGGTCGCCGAATTGGATGGGCGTTCATCAAAGACTTGTTGGACCTTGGCATGGTTTGATCGATATCAATGGCGGCATTTTGCTTAGCCGCTAAGGTCTCTATGGGTTGCTTGGGAAGTTCGTACGTTGACGCGCCGCCAATAATGGCTGTCTCGCAAGCAACGGTGAACGCAAATAAGGTGATTTCGACGTGGCTAACTCAATCGCCGGGTCCGTCCCGATCACGCCGCCTTCCGACGCGCCAGGGCTAGGCGAAATTGTCGCTATTCATGGCAGTGTGATCGACGTTCGGTTTCCCGGTGAATTACCCCGTATGCATGATTTGTTGCACGCTGTCGGCGGCGACGCGCGCGTGCGGATTGAGGTTGAGGGCCTGATCGGCGCGCAAACGGTGCGGGGGCTTGCGCTCGACCCGGTGCAGGGGCTTGGCCTTGGCGTGATAGTCGAAAACAGCGGTGCGCCGATCATGGCCCCTCTTGGGGATGCGGTTCGCGGGCGAATGCTGAACGTGTTTGGTGAACCGATTGATGGCGGCAGTGTGCTCTCGGGCGTCGAGTGGCGGCCAATCCACCAGCCGCCCCCAATGTTGGCGGACCGGGTCGTGTTGTCCCAGATGTTCGAAACGGGGATCAAGGCGATTGACTTGCTGTGTCCGATTGAGCGTGGCGGCAAGGCGGGGTTGTTTGGCGGCGCCGGCGTCGGCAAAACCGTGCTGATCACCGAGTTGATCCATAATACCGTTAGCCATCATCAAGGCGTTAGCTTGTTCTGTGGTATTGGCGAACGGTCTCGTGAGGCTGAAGAGCTGTACCGTGAAATGCGGAGCGCCGGCGTTCTCGACCAGACCGTGTTGTTGTTCGGTCAGATGAACGAACCGCCGGGCGTGCGGTTCCTTATCGGCAAGGCGGCGCTGACCATTGCGGAGTATTTCCGGGACCGAAAACGCCAGGATGTCTTGCTGCTGATCGATAATATTTTTCGTTTCGTTCAAGCGGGCTCCGAAGTGTCCGGGTTATTGGGCCGTATGCCGTCCCGCGTCGGGTATCAGCCCACTCTGGCGACGGAATTGGCGGAACTGGAAGAACGCATCGCGTCGACCCGGTCGGGCGCGATCACCTCGATTCAGGCGGTGTACGTGCCGGCGGACGATTTCACCGATCCCGCGGCGACCCATGTGTTCTCTCATCTGTCCGCATCGGTGGTGCTGTCGCGCAAGCGGGCGAGCGAAGGGTTCTACCCTGCGATAGACCCGTTGAAATCAACCTCTGTCATGCTCAATCCCGGAATCGTCGGGCGGCGCCATTACGAAATCGCCCAGGATGTTCGCCGGGTATTGTCGGAATACGAAGACCTCAAGGACATTATCGCCATGCTCGGACTTGAGGAACTTTCGACAAGCGATCGCGCAACCGTTGCGCGCGCCCGGCGGCTGGAACGTTTCCTGACCCAACCGTTCTATACGACCGAAGCGTTCACCGGGACGCCCGGCAAACTGGTGCGGCTGGAAGAAACCTTGCAAGGCTGCGAACGCCTGCTTGCCGAGACTCATTTCCAGACGCCGGAGAGTGCGTATTACATGATCGGCGGCATAGCCGAAGCGAGCGAAGTCAAAACCGAACCCGAACCACAAACCGTCCACGGTCCTTGATGGCGCAACAAATAAACGAAACCATGGATCTAACGATCCTTCTGCCGACGGAAACCCTTTTTCAGGGGCCGGTCGTAAAGCTGACCGCACGCGCGGCGAACGGGCTGTTCGGCGTCCTGCCGAACCACATCGATTTCGTGGCCGCGCTTGCGCCGGGAATTCTGAACGCCACGGCGCCGGACGGAACGGACATGTATTTCGGTGTTGATGAAGGGGTGTTCGTGAAGCGGGAACGGGAGGTCAATATCTGTGTCCATCGCGCGGTGCAGGGCGCCGACCTTTCCCGGTTAAGTCAGGTGGTACGCGAGTCCTTCATCGAAATCGATGATCGAGAGCGGCGCGCGCGCGCGGCTTTGGCGCGTCTGGAAGCCAATGTCGTCCGGCGGTTCGCCGAGTTAAGGGACATACGGCCATGACGGAGTCCGAAGATCGGGAAAATGGACAATCGGAAAATGGCCCAGCAAATGGCCTAGCAAATGGCCCGGAAAGTGGCCGGAAAAATGATCCGGAAGATGGCGTTGTCGACATGATCGAACGCCAGGCCGATCGTATGGAAGCATCGCGACGCGATCCGTACCGGAGCATTCTGTTTGGGCTTGGCATGTTTGGAATGGTCGGTTGGTCAATCGCCATTCCCACCCTGGCGGGCATATTTCTCGGCCTGTGGCTCGACCGGGCGCATCCGGTGTATTTTTCCTGGACGATCACGCTCCTCTTCGCCGGGGTGGTGATCGGCGCCATCATCGCCGGACGCTGGCTGCGGCGTAACCGTTAACGAATTGATCGGTATCAAAGCGGTTAAGTTGGGGCGGCGCAATAATAGGACGGTAAGCGGCAATCATGGAGATTGGTTCGATGGACGTGACGGGTTTTCTACTGGGTTTCGCCCTTGGCGTCATTTCGAGCGGCGCCTTTTTCGCGGGACTTTACATGACGATACGGGTCGTCGGTCGCGCGAAAAGTTCGGCGGCGCTTCTGGCGGCCAGCGCCTTTTTGCGCATCGGACTATTTTTGACGGTGGGATATTTCGTCTCGCGGACGGGCTTCGACAGCGGCCTTGGTTATTTTGCGGCGTTTCTTCTGGTCCGCTACGCCGCGATTTCCTGGGGCGGTTCCCGCCTCGCCGGATTGAGGAACGCTTAGATGGAAATCACGCCAGACAGCCGGGTGCTTTGGGAAACGGTTCTATGGCCCGGTTTTGAATTTCGATTGAACGCGACGATTTTCTTTACCTGGATCGTCATGGCCGTGCTGGTCATGGGGGCCGCGTTCGTCGTCCGGCGCGTAAGCGTGGATGCGCCGGCGTCTCGCTGGAGGACCGCGGTCGAAGTG
The DNA here is from genome assembly GCA_018660965.1 of Rhodospirillaceae bacterium. Lineage (GTDB taxonomy): Bacteria > Pseudomonadota > Alphaproteobacteria > UBA8366 > JABJJH01. Next base: position 3,532 of record JABJJH010000501.1, read on the forward strand.
ATCGTGCGGATGATCAACAATCAGATATTCGAGATCAGCCATCAGGACCCGAAGCGGTTTCTACCGTTCATCGGAACGTTGTTCCTGTTCGTCGCGGTCTCCAATCTGCTGCTGGTCGTACCAGGCTTTACGCCACCCACGGCCTCGCTCTCGACCACGACGGCGCTCGCCATTTGCGTTCTGGTTGCGGTGCCGATTTTTGGCGTCTCCCGCATGGGCGTTCGCGGATACCTGGGGGCGTATCTCAAGCCAACCATCCTCATGTTGCCCTTCAATATCATCGGCGAGATAACCCGCGCCATAGCCCTGGCGGTGCGGCTTTACGGCAACATCATGAGCGGCGTTATGATCGCGGCGATCCTGCTCGGCGTCGCGCCGTTCTTTTTCCCCGTGGTCATGGACCTGCTTGGCCTCCTGATCGGCCTGATTCAGGCGTACATTTTTTCAGTTCTGGCCATGGTCTACATCGCAGCGGCGGTGGGCCCCCCCATCACCGCGGATGCGCCGTCGGGCGCGGAAACCAAAATTGGCGCTAATTCGCCATATTCGAAGGAGAGTTGAATGAGTGATCTTGCAGTCATCGCCGGCGTATCGATCATCATGGCCGGATTCACCGTATCCTTTGGGGCCATAGGACCGGCCTTCGGCGAAGCGAGGGCGGCGGCGGCGGCGCTTGCCGCAATCGCGCAACAGCCGGACGCCGCCGGTCCCATCACGCGAACGCTTTTCGTCAGTTTGGCGATGATTGAATCCACGGCGATTTATTGCTTCGTCGTGTCGATGATTTTACTCTTTGCAAATCCTTTCTGGACAGCGGCCCTGAAGCTAGCGGGGGGATAAGCGATGGGGATCGACTGGATCACGGTCGCAGCGCAGGTCGTCAACTTCCTGATCCTGGTCTGGCTCTTGAAGCGATTCCTGTACCGTCCCATCACCGATGCAATCGCGGCGCGCGAAACGCATATTGCATCGCGCGTATCGGAAGCGGCGCAGGCGAAGTTGGACGCCGACAATCGC
>JABJJH010000386.1 GCA_018660965.1 Rhodospirillaceae bacterium
CCGTCGATTTCCGCCGCCCCGCAGCGCGCCAGATTGGGCCGCAGCGCCTCGTCGATGAAGGCGCAAACGGCGCGCGACGCCGAACCGGGCGCGGCGGCGTCGCCTGCAATAATTTGCTGGGCGAACGCTTCCAGGCGCTCCACCGCGTCACCGTTTGTGCGCCATGGCGCGTCATCCTGTAACGCTTTTGGCCGGGGCCCGGCCCAGTCCTCGCCCAACACGCAATCCAGCGGGTCGAAGTCCAGCTTGAAATCCGCCGCCAGGGCGCGACTCAAGGACGCATCTTGACCGTCGCCCCGCCCGCGTGGCGACCGGGCCAGGGCGACCAGAAGATCAACGCATTGGCCGCCCACCGGGGAGTCGCCAAACACATGCAGCCCGTCGCGGATTTGCATTTCCTTGAGTTCGCACAGGTAATTGTCCAGCGCGGCGAGCGCGCCTGCTTCATGGGCGTTCGCGTCGAATCCGCAATCCTTGTCGAGCCCGGTGGATTGCGCCAGCTCCAGGATTTGCGCGCCCAGCACCTTGAGCCTGCGCGGGTCGAGCCCGGCGGCTTCGAAGTACTCATCCACCAATTGCTCAAGATCCTTCAACGGGCCGTAGCTTTCCGCCCGGGTTAGCGGCGGCGTCATATGATCGATGATGACGGCCTGGGCGCGCCGTTTGGCCTGGCTACCTTCGCCGGGGTCATTGACGATGAACGGGTAAAGGTTCGGCATCGGGCCCAGGGCGATTTCCGGAAAACATTCGCTCGACAGCGCCAGAGCCTTGCCAGGAAGCCATTCCAGATTACCGTGTTTGCCCATATGGACGACGGCGTCGGCGCGGAAGTCTTCACGCACCCAGGCGTGAAAGGCGAGATAATTATGCGGCGGGACGAGCGCCGGATCATGGTAGGATTTGACGGGGTCGATGTTGTAGCCACGGGCGGGCTGTAACGCGATGGCGATTCCCCCGCATCGATAGGCGGGAATGGCGAAGGCGCCGCAATCGACGCGGCCCGCCATGAAGAAGGGGTCGGATTCGGGCGGTCCCCACCGGTCCAGCACGGCGTTGCGAATTGCGTCGGGCAGGCCCGCAAAGAATATTTGGTAATCGGCAAAGGACAGGGATTCCTCGATCACGCGACCGCGCCACCCGGCGTTCGTTGGCCCCGCCGCCAGCCGATCAACCAGCGCCGCTCCGGTCGCGGGCGCATTCTCGATCCGGTAACCCGCATCCGCCATCGCGCTCAGGACATTGAGTGTTCCCGCCGGGGTGTCGAGCCCGACGCCATTGCCCATGCGCCCGTCCTTGTTGGGATAATTTGCGAGCACGATGGCGACACGCCGATCCTGCGCCGGTTTGCGCCGAAGTCTGGCCCAGGCGGCGGCCAATCGGGCGGTGAAGTCGATGCGGTCTGCGACCGGTTGATATTCCACGATGTCCGCTTCGACCAACGCGTTGCGGCGCGCCTGTCCCTTGAAACTGACGGCCCGTGTCAGGATGCGGCCATCGACTTCGGGCAGGGCGACATTCATGGCGATGTCGCGCGCCGACAACCCCCGTGTTCCCGCACGCCACGCGTCTTCGCCGCCGCCGGAAAACACGACCTGTAAAATGGGACAGTCGGAATCGTCGAACGGCGTTTGCGCGGTTGCGGCGCCGGGGCTTGATAGCGCGAACCCGGTGGCGTTCAGGATCACGTCCGGCGTCGCGTCGCGCAACAACGCGCGAGTGATGTCCGCGGCGATAGGGTCCTTCAGGCTGGTGGCGTAAATCGGCAGGGGATTAAGGCCGTTTCGATCCAGGGATTCGATAAGCGCGTCGATGACGGTGGTGTTGGCGCCCTGGGTCAGCGCCCGATAAAAGATAATCGCGGCGCGGGGGCGCGCCTTCGCCCAGGGCAAATTCTCCAACGAAGGATTTTCTAACCCCGGCCAATACAAACCCGCGCGCATCAACGGCGCCGGTTCGCGCCATGCGGTGTTAAATCCGATAAACGTCGCTGCGAAACGAAGAAATGACAGCGCGTTACCCGGCCCGCCATGGACGCAGTATTGCCATAACCGATGCGCGGCGTCGGGCGGGATGGTGGACAGGCCAGTTAGTTCCGCATCGGGCTGGTCGTCGCCGGGCAGCCAGGCAAGCGGAATATTGCGCGCCTGGCATCGCGCGGTAATTTGTTCCACGCCGTACGGCCAATAACCGCGTCCGCCCAACAACCGCACAACCACCAGCGTGGCGTTGTCGATCACCGAGTCGAGATACAAATCAACCGACATGTTGTGGCCAAGATGCATCAAATTCGCCAACCGCAGGCTGGGCGCGTCAGGGTTGGCCGATAATTGGGCGTCCTGCGCCGCCGCCAATGCGGCGATTTCGCTATCCGCCGCGCTCAACACGACAATGTCGCCGGGGGTTTGACCAAGATCGACGGCTTCCGATCCGTCGTCAATCAATCCCGGCTGGGCGGCGAGCAGGTGCATTATATCGTCCGCCTATGCGGCGCCGAGCGCCACAGTGATGGCGTGTCGATCCAACCCGGTCATGCCGATGATAACCAATTGGCTGCGACGCGGTTCGTCGGCGCGCCAATCCCGGTCGAAATATCGTTGAAAGCGCGGGCCGACGCCCTGAATGACTTCGCGGCGATCCCGACCGGGACGGTTCAGGAATCCCTTAACGCGCAGAATGTCATGCGTCGCCACCAGTTGGACGAGGCGCTGTTCCAGCAAATCGGAATCCGCCACGTCACCAAGCTCGACCGCGAACGAATCAAAATCATCGTGGTCGTGCTCCTCATCGTCATGATGGGACTTGCGGGCGTCGACATTCGATTCCGCCGCCAGACCAAGCCCCAATAACGCGGATGCGTCCAGACGGCCATGCGCGGCTGGCAACAACCGCACGCCGGATCGCAGATGCGGCGTGATGTTTACGTTCAACGCGTCCATCGCAGAAGCCTCCAACAAATCGGATTTGTTGAGAACGACTACGTCGGCGCATTGCAGTTGGTCGACGAATAATTCCTCAATTGGGTCGTCGTGGTCCAGCGCGGGGTCGGCTTCGCGCATCGCTTGAACGGCGTCGGGGTCGGGCGCGAAACGGCCATCGGCGACCGCGGACGCATCGACGACCGTAATGACGCCGTCCACGGTGACGCGGTTGCGGATTTCGGGCCAGTTGAAGGCGGCGACCAGCGGTTTTGGCAGCGCCAATCCAGACGTTTCAATAAGAATGTGATCGGGTGGCGTGTCACGGTCCAGCAATGCTTCCAACGCCGGGGTGAAATCGTCGGCGACGGTGCAGCAGATGCACCCATTCGCAAGCTCGACGACATCGTCCTCGTCGCACCCCTCGACGCCGCATCCCAACAGCAATTCGCGGTCAATGCCAAGGTCGCCGAATTCGTTGATGAGAAAGGCCAGCCGTTTGCCGTTGTTGTTCTCCACCAGATGGCGGATCAGGCTGGTTTTACCGGCGCCGAGAAAGCCGGTTATGACCGTTGTGGGAATGCGTGTCGCCATGAGAGTTTTGTATCCTCTGTCAGATATGTTCGTTCTTGAGCGTCATGGGCAGCCCGGCGGCGATAAATTCGACGCGCTGGGCCGCCGCGGCGATGCGTTGGTTTAATTGTCCGGCATGGTCGCGAAAGGCGCGCGCCAAGGCGTTGTCGGGAACGATGCCCAGCCCGACTTCGTTGGAGACAAAAACGACCGGCCCGTCGAGGATGCCGAGACTTTCAATCAAGCGGCGGCTTTCCTGATCGGGGTCGCGGTCGGACAGCATGACGTTTGTTAACCACAAGGTCAGGCAATCCACTAGGGCCGGACGCCGCGCGGTCACGTTGTCGCGCAGGACTTCGGCGAGGGCGAGGGGTTCCTCCACGGTCGTCCAGGAGTCGCCGCGCCGCGCCTGATGTTCGCGCACGCGCGTCGCCATTTCATCGTCGCCAATCCGGGCGGTCGCAACATAAAGACCGTCATCCCAATAGACGCCAATTCCGCGCGTGATCAAGGCTTCCGCGCGGGCGCTTTTGCCGGACCGCGCGCCGCCCAGAATTAGTGTGACGGGGGGTAAATCAGTCGAGTCGTCGTCGATGGCGTGGTCCTCCACCCGAGGGGCCATGGTTAAAATCGACCGAGGAGGTCTCCTGGCTTGGGCGGAATGCGATCGGAACGTCTTCCCGGCGACCGAGGTCGCCAGTGACATTTTGTTCCGATCCCGCCGTCACAGTTGCGGGGGCAGCGCCGGACTTACACCGGCCTTCCCTGTCTCGGTATCTGAATGCGAACCTACGCCGCCGGACCGTTCCGCACAACGACTATATGCAGTTGGTTCCGGCGGTATGATCGAGTGGTTAGTCGTCGCCCGAAGCGGCGGCTTTTTGCGGATCCAGCTGCACGGAATTTGGACTGAACCGCGCCGTATAGGGTGTTGTGTCGATTTCATCCAACTCGATATCGCCCGATAGGACGGCCTGCTTCCATTCCTGGTGTTCCGGTTCGGCCGCCTGGAATTCGGGCATCACTTCCTTAGCGAACAATTCCAGGCTTTCGCAAATATGTTCATGCGTGTTTTTGCCGGCCTGATTAAGAAGGATGATCTGATCGACATTGGAGGACGCGTATTTGCGCAAGCGGTTGCGAATGGTTTCCGGCGACCCGATCAACCCGCCCGACAGGGCGCGCTGATGGGCTTCGGGGTTTTGATTTTTCCAGGCTTCATACTCGGCCCACAAATCCACCGTGCCTGGCGGTGGCCGGTCGCGGTCCTTGCCAAGTCTGTCGGCGCTGTAGAATTTCAGCGCGAACTGGAAAAACGGAATGCCGTCGGCGCGTCTGCGGGCTTCTTCGTCGGTTTCCGCGCACATAAAATAACTGACCAGCGCCATGTTCGGATTGGTCTGGTAGTCGGTTAGTTTTTCCTGCCGCTTGGTGAAGGAATTGTAATAGGCGTGAACCCAGGCGTGCGCCGCATCGCCGCTGATGAACTGGAATCCCAATGCGCCCATGCCGCGCCGCCCGGCCATTTCGATGGTGTTGAGTTGCGAACATGCGACCCACAGCGGCGGGTGTGGTTTTTGAACTGGTTTTGGCAACACGTTGCGGAGGGGAAATTTAAAATGCGGCCCGTCATATTCGAACCCGCCATCCTTGAACATTGGGATTACCGCGCGAACGGCGTCTTCCCAGATTTCCCGCTTATCTTCCATGGGGCAGTCGAACGGCGTCAATTCTGTGGTGCTGCCGCCTTCACCCAATCCGAACTCGACCCGGCCGTTGCTCAACAAATCAAGCGACGACACTCGTTCCGCGACTCGGGCGGGATGGTTGGTCGTCAACTGGATGATGCCGTGGCCAAGACGAATATTCTTGGTTCGTTGGCTCGCCGCGCCCAAAAAGACTTCCGGGGACGGGCAATGGGAATATTCCTCTAAAAAGTGATGTTCGACTTCCCACGCGTAGTCGAAGCCAAGCCCGTCCGCCAATTCCATTTGATCAAGGGCGTTGTTGAACAGGCGTTGTTCGTCACCGTCCTTCCAGGGCCGTGGAAGCTGTAATTCGTAAAAAATACCAAACTTCATGAAATTTCCTCCGTTCGGATTCCCGGCGCCGAAGGCCGGACGCATGTGAGCGGGTCTTTCCCGTAAAGCCGCTCAATTTTAATCAACGTTAAACCGTAGCGCGCGCCACGGCGCCAGGCAACGCAAAAGTCTGGACATAAAACAGTCACGGCCTTTGGGGGTTATTCCTCGGCGGCTTGGCGCCGCGCTTCCCGGCGTCTCGCGGCGCGGTTTCGGCGTCGATCACCGAACCGGCGCATCAGCCCAAGGCTCCACCGGTATCCCGCCCAGGACCCGATGATGGCCCAGGGAATGCTGCCCACGAACATCGGCAAGCCCCATACCCGGAACAGCTCGACCGTGTATAGCCACAGCGATTCAAAGAAATCGAGTTGGGACGACAACATGCCGGACAATTGTCCGCTGAATTCGCCGTACCCGCCGATATCATCCCATTGGCCCATCATCACGCGGCCGGTGATCAGGAACAAAAAATACACGGGCGGCACGGTGATGATGTTCGTCACCCAGGTCCAGGCGCAGCCGACGATCAGGTTGAAGTCCCAGGCCGGTCGAAACGCCCGCACCAAGGCCCACATGCCCAGGACGATCAACATTTGTACGCCCACCGTTGGCGTCAGGGCCGCGAGCAGGCCGAACAAAACGCCCCTGGCGGTGTATTCCGGTGGGTGCTTGGACCGCAGAATTGGGGCCAGAAGCCGATACACCACCATATAGCGCAGGCGCGTCGCCAAGGGCCGCCGAAGAGACGCGGGCGCCGTGTCGGATTCTGGGGAAGGAATCGGTGGGGCCATGTCTTTGCGTTTTCTTCCATTTAGCGAGTGTGATGATTGGGCACCATCAGGACACCAGGGACATGTTTACCCGAATAGGCGAATTTCGTCGATATCGTCGATATTGCCATCGACGGTGTGTCGGGACGGGTTGCCCCGAACCACCAAATTAAAAATGACCGATCCGCCGCCATTAATGTGAAACGGCGCCAGCGTGACGATATTGTCGTCATCGCCGGTGACTTCGGGCGTCGGCGCATCCGTCGACGTTTTGAGCGCCTCTCCGAACACCGCCGACACGATGTGGGCGCCGCCGGTGAAGGTCAGTTGTATTGGGCGCCGGTAATGATTGGCCTCGACTGCCGCATGACCAATGTTGAACAAGCCGAACCTCACCAGATGTAAACCGGTCTGGTCTTCAAAATGCGGCAGATCACGAAACTTAGCCCGGAATGCGCTCGACGCCTTGGCCAGCGGTTCGATGATGCAGGCGTAGGCGAGGTCGTGATCGGCGCGCAGCGCAGTCGCCTTCGCCTTGCGCGCGTTTAGAAAGACGATGAGGTACACCGTTAGACCAAGCAGGATCACGATCACGAGTGGGTCTAAAAAGAGTTCGGTGATTTGCATGGCGTCTTATGGGTTGGGGCTGTCTACGGATGGTCGCCGGTGATTGACGAGGGAAATGCGCCAAGACGTTCCGTCCCGGTCATCGGCGATGTGATCGAGACGGGTCAGCGACAGAGTATCGGTTGCGAACGCCAACGCGGATTCGGGGTCGAGTCCCAGCGCCACCGCCAAGGCCGCGCGGATTGTGCCGCCATGCGCGACGGCGACGATGTCTGACCCCGCGTGTTCGGCGGTCAGACGATTGATCGCGGGCGCGACGCGGGCGACGACATCGGCGAAACTTTCCCCATCCGGTCCCCGTAGATACGCCGCCGAACGCCAATGCCGGTGCGGCGTCGCTTCGGGCAACGCCGCGAACGCCGCATGGGTCATGCCTTGCCAGGCGCCGAAGCTTTGTTCGCGCAGCGCGGAGTCCTGAATTGGCGTTGGCAGGTCGAGCCCGGCGTCGCGGATGGCCGATGCGGTTTCCACCGTGCGCCGTAAATCACTGGTGACGAGAACAGCGTTGCGCGGCAATGTCGTCGCCAGATGCTGAAAGGTCGGGTGGTCGGTGCAGTCGCAGGACAAATCGAGTTGGCCATACACCATCCCGCGTCCTTCCGGCACCGGGGCGTGCCGGATCCACCACCACCGTGTTTCATGGCTCACAGAACACCTCTTGCGAACAAGACTGCGACGCATAACAAGGCGGCGATTTCACCGATTTGTTGAGCCGCGCCAAGGACATCGCCGTTATACCCATGAATTTGCCGTTGGGCCAGCGCCGCAACCGCAATGGCCGCCACTCCAACAGCCGCGCAAACGGCGGCGCCGGGACCGGGGCCCAACGCCAGCACAGCCACGACGGCGGCGCAGAAAAGGCCGATGACGACACCGCTCCGACTGGGCCGGCCCGCCGTTGCTGCCAGCCCGGTCGCGCTGGCGAGCGGTAACCAAGCCATGATTGCGGGCAACGCGGCGCGCGATGCGGCGGCGGCGGCGATCCATGCCGGGAGGGCGTATTCAGCGAGGCTCGCCACCGCCCCGGCGCGAAGTCCAACGCCAAGGATCAGGGCCAAAACGCCATACGCGCCAATGCGGCTGTCTCGCATTATTTCAAGTTTTCGGTCCGCGCCGCGACCGCCGCCAAAACCGTCAACCGTGTCCGCCAAACCGTCTTCGTGCAGCGCACCGGTCAGGGCTGCCATGGCCGCCACCGCAATAAAAGCAGCGACGAAAGGCGGCAAAGGAAGCGCGAGCCCAATCAAAAATACGCCACCACCAATGGCGCCAACACAAGCGCCGACCAGGGCGAAGGCCCAACAGGTTTGCGCCACCGCTGTGTCGTCGCCGCCAACAGGCGCCCGGGTTAGAAACGCGACGGCGGCGCGAAATTCCCTGATGGGATTTCGGGATGTGGATTTGGGCGGGGGCGGGTGTTGCGGTTCGGGCATGGGGCCATTGATATTTGGTTCGTCGCTTTGCGGGCGTGTCGCAATTCAGATATACGATAGTTCTGGCGTCCACGCCCGTGCGAATTCTCGCGCTTCATTCTTCAATTCCGGAAAGCACACCATGCCCACTACTGACGCCACCTTCGAAGACATGCGAGACATCCTGAAATCCGCGCCAGGCCCAGATAACGACGCGCATGCGACGGCCATGGCGCGCAACGCCGAATTAACCAAGCCGGACGGGTCGCTGGGACGGCTGGAGGAACTGGTGGGCTGGTTTGCAGCCTGGCAGGGCAAGGACCCACTTCAACTGGAACGCCCGCGCGTCGCGATTTTCGTCGCCAACCATGGCGTGGCGGCGCCGGGCGCGGCGTCTGGCGGTGTTTCGGCGTTTCCGCAGGATGTGACGACGCAAATGGTGGCGAATTTTCAATCCGGCGGCGCGGCGATCAATCAGCTTTGCACGGTCGCGGATGCGGAATTACGCGTCTATGAAATGGGGCTGGACCAACCCACCGCCGATTTCACAACAGACGCCGCGATGAGCGAGGGCGACTGCGCCCGCGCCATGGCGTATGGCATGATGGCGGTCGAAGATGGCGTCGACGTCCTGTGTCTGGGTGAAATGGGAATTGGCAACACGACAAGCGCGGCGGCGTTGAGTTGCGCGCTGTTTGGCGGAAAACCCTCCGACTGGGTGGGCCCGGGCACCGGTGTGGACGCAGCAGGTGTGGCGCGCAAGGCGGCGGCGGTGACGGCGGCGATGGAATTACATGGTGCGGCGTGCGGCGATCCGCTTGAAGCGTTGCGCCGGGTCGGTGGTCTGGAGCTGGCGGCGATCGCCGGGGCGGTGTTGGCGGCGCGGATGGCGCGGGCGCCGGTTATCCTGGACGGGTTCGCCTGCTGCGCGGCGGCGGCGGTGTTGCACCGGCTGGACCCTAGCGCGTTGGATCATTGCATTGTTGGGCATCGCTCCGTGGAGCCGGGACACGCGCTGTTGCTGGACGCCATTGGCAAGACGCCGGTGCTCGACCTTGGGCTGCGTCTGGGCGAGGCCAGCGGCGCCGCGACGGCGTTGCTGGTGTTGCGCGCAGCCATCGCCTGCCACATGGGCATGGCGACCTTCGCCGAGGCTGGCGTTAGCCAGTCGTAATGTTATTCACCGACGTTCAGCAACAGACCGCGCCGCCGCGCCACGCGAAAACTATATAAAAATGCGCATCCGCCAAGCGCCAGATAAACAAGGTTCAGAAGCACCGCGCCAGCGAACAAATCCATCCGGAAGACGCCGTCGAACATTACCGCGCGCATGCCTTCGAAGACATAGGCGGGCGGCGCCGCCCAGGCCACGGTTTGCAACCAGCTCGGCAGGATCGCGACGGGATAGTAAATCGCGCTGATCGGCGCCAACATGAATATGGTGACCCAGCACAGGCTCTCCGCGCCCTGTCCAAACCGCAACAGCAACGCGATGACGAACAGGCCCATGGCCCATCCCAGAACCAGAAGATTGGCGAAGAACGCCAACAACGGCAACCCCAGTTCAAAGATGGAGTAGTGGTACAGCGGAATCGCCAACAGTGCCGCCGGAATGATTCCGATCAGGGTGCGAATCAGGCTGATGCAAACCAACGCCGCGACCAGTTCATGCGGGCGCAACGGTGAAATAAACAGCGTCGCCAAATTGCGCGACCAGACCTCCTCCAGGAACGACAGGGAAAAACTTATCTGCGAGCGGAACAAAACGTCCCATAGCAGGACGGCGGCGATAAAGACCCCCGCCGCCGTTGCGACCCAGGAGGAACTGCTGGCCAGATGGCGGGAGATGAATCCCCAAATAATCATTTGCATGATCGGCCAGTACAGCATTTCCAGGATACGCGGCCAGGAGCTTCGCAACAAATACAGGTAGCGCAGGATTAACGCGCCGACGCGCCCGCGCACAGTGGAGTGGTTCGATGCGTTCATGACGGCGCTTCCGTATTCCGGTTTTCGGCGTCGCCGCCGCGCGCGACCGCCAGGAACACTTCCTCCATGTTTGCGCGGCCATGGCGTTCGATCAACGCCGCAGGTGACCCTTGATCGACCAACTTCCCGGCCCGCATCATCAACACTTCATCGCAAAGCCGTTCCACTTCCGCCATGTTGTGACTGGCCAGAAAATACGTCGCGCCGGTCTGGGCTTGATAGGTTTCCAGCCGCCCCCGCACCCAATCCGCAGTGTCCGGGTCCAGGCTGGCGGTCGGCTCGTCGAGCAGCAACAAGGTTGGTTCGTTCAACATGGCCTTGGCGAGGAGGACGCGCGTTTTTTGTCCCGACGATAAATCGCCATAAGGCCTGGCGAGAAATGGGCCTAGGGCGAAATCCTCCGACAGGGCCGCGATGCGCGCACGACTGTCGCGAACCCCATAAAGCCGGGCGTAGACATCAAGGTTTTCACGAACACTCAACCGCTTGGGCAGGTCGACATAGGGCGATGAGAAATTTATTCGACCCAGAACGCGGTGGCGGTGCGCGATCATGTCTTCGCCTAGAATTCGAATGGCGCCCCGGGTTGGCGCCAATAGTCCCAACAACATGGCGATTGTCGTTGTTTTCCCGGCCCCATTGCCCCCCAGCAGGCCGGTTGTTGTTCCGGGCCGGATGGAAAAGCTGGTATTGTCGACGGCGACGATCCCGTCAAAAGTCTTTGTAAGCCCGGATACGGCGATTATGAAGGATGTGTCAGTCACCGTGAAACTATGGGGTGTGCGGCGTATGGACGCCAGAACTAGTTGCTGGAATAGGGAGCTCGCGCGATGAGTCTCATCGAAACGGTCCGGTCGCGGCTCGGCCAGAGTCCATCGGCGTCGTCGGATCGGTTCTCGCGCGGGCGGCTGCGGTTGCGCACCCTTGTGCTCATTCGCTGGATCGCCGTTGCGGGCCAGACAGTGACCGTGTTGCTGGTGTCTTTCGGCCTCGGGTTTCCCGTGCCGTTGATGGCGTGCCTGGCGGTAATCGCGGTCTCGGTGTTGTCCAACTTCCTGCTCTATTTTCGGATGCCGCTTCGCGCGCGCCTGGGCGACCGCGATTCGGTGTTGTTGCTGGGCTTCGATATTCTGCAACTGAGCGTATTGTTGTACCTCACCGGCGGGCTGGAAAACCCGTTCGCCATACTGATCGTCGCGCCCGTAACCGTTTCCGCCACAATCCTGTCGCGCGGTCCGACCATTGTTTTGATGCTGTTGGCGGTGGCCAGCATCAGCGGCCTGGCGTTGGTTCATGCGCCGCTGCCCTGGGGGCCGGAAGAATTAAGCTTGCCGGGGACCTACGCCTTGGGAATTTGGACGGCGCTGGCGGTCGCATCCGTGTTCATCGCCACCTATGTCTGGTCGGTGGCGGACGAAGCGCGGCGCATGTCGGACGCGCTGGCGGAAACGCGGCTGCGGTTGGGTCGGGAACAAAGCCTGACGGCGTTGGGCGGCCTTGCGGCGGCGGCGGCGCATGAATTGGGTTCCCCGCTGGCGACAATCGCGGTGGTCGCGAAGGAGCTATCCCGCGACGTTCCGCCGGATAGCGCCATCGCCGAAGACGTCGCGTTGTTGATGAGCCAATCTGACCGGTGCCGCGATATTCTCGCCGGATTGGATCAACGATCACATATCGTGAGCCATCAGGCGTTTGCGCGCGCGCCGATTTCGACCTTGTTGGAACGCGCCGGCGCGCCACACCATAGCGACGATGTTGAGCAGGCGGTCGTGATTGAAAATGTCGACGATGTGGAAGAAACAGGTTCGGAGCCGGTTGCGCAGGACGCCCCGGAATTGGCCTATGGCCTTGGCAATTTGATACAAAACGCCGTGCAGTTCGCGCGGTCCCGTGTTGAACTGCGCTTGTCCTGGAACAAACAAATGGTGCGCGTAACGATTTCCGACGACGGGCCGGGGTTTTCCAACGCAGTGATGGCGTCCCTTGGCGAACCCTACGTGTCCACGCGCGGCGGCATGGGCCTTGGGTTCTTTATCGCGCAGACCTTGTTGGAGCGTGGTGGCGCGACGTTGGAAATTCGGAATCGCAACGGCGCGGAGGTTGTTATACATTGGCCGCGCGAGGTATTCGACGTCGCGCCGGAGTACGGGGCGGCGAATGACGAGGCAAGTGGAGGATAGAGAGTGCTGCAGACGGACGGCTTGGCTGACCAAACGTTGTTGATCGTTGATGACGACGCGCCATTGCGCAATCGCCTGGCGCGCGCAATGGAAAGCAGAGGCTTCATCGTCACTACGGCGGCGAGCGTGGCGGAAGGCCTTGAGGCGGCG
>JABJJH010000361.1 GCA_018660965.1 Rhodospirillaceae bacterium
AGCCGGTACGCCCAGAAATTCGTCAGCACATGTTCAACGTAATTTCGGGTTTCGCGCGACTTGATGCTTTCGATGAACAACAACGGATCGTTCCGGTAGTCGGACTTCCGGCGCCATTTGCTCAGATTTCCAGGTCCGGCGTTGTACGCGACCGTCGCGAAAAACAAATTCTGTCCAATCGCCGGATCATCCATCAGGTGCTGGATGTATTTCTGACCTAAAGCGATGTTGTGCGCAGGATCGTAAAGCGCGCGTCGCTTGGCGCCGCGATAGCGAGTCTGGTTAATAAAGCCCGCCGTCGCAGGCATCAATTGCATCAGGCCCGCCGCGCCGCTACGGCTTTTCGCCGTCGCCTTGAATCTGGATTCCTGGCGCATGAGCGCAAAGATGAGCGCGCGGTCGATCTTATATCCCCCTTCCGGCGTCCATCCGGGTAGCGGGAAAAGCGCGGCGTCGTAGCGTTCGCCCCGCGTCCGCTCCAGCCGGGCGCCAATGCGAACCGAAACATCCGGTAAATTCGCGCGGTCCGCCAGGGCGAGCAGCACCCGCGTCAATTCAGGTGAGGGATTGTTCGCGAAGCGTTTCAATTCCGATTCGGCGCGAATTGATTGCCCGACCTGGATCAGCGCCAGCGCCCGCTTCGCAGCGGGAATGCGGCCCAGCAACGCGACCTCGGTGGGACCGAGAACCGGTGTGGTCCAGTCGAAGGCGGCGTCTTCGCCGAGCGCGCGTTGCGCCAGGACGCCATAAAAGCTTCGCTGTTCATCCGCCGCGCGGCGTAGCAACGCGGTCACCTTTTGTGGTTGGCGGTTCACCAGATTGGCGCGCGCCGCCCAATATGCCGCCGCCGCACGCGACCAATCGGACGCGCCGGACGCGGTGGACATACGTTCGAAATAATCAGCGGACACATCTAATTTTCCCAAACGCCACGCCGTCAATCCGCCCCACCACAGCGCTTGCGGCGCTTTCGCGGCGGATCGGCGCACTGCACGCGTCGCGATCGCCAGCGCCTTTTCATCTTTCCTCGCGTGATAGTAGCCGCGCGCGATGATCGCCAGAGTTTGATCGTATCGCGCGGCGGTGAACAGCTTTTGATTTTGTTTGGTTTCGAAAACCCGCAGCGCCTGGGTGGGCCGTTCGCGCCGGACCAGGCTTTTGATCCGGTTTTGCATACGATGCATGTGAACCCGCCGGGAACGGCTTACCCGGGGTTGCCTGGCCCTGGACGCGGCGCTTCGTTTTCCGGGCTTCACGGCGCTTGCTTTGGCGACGATGGGCCGTTTCGGCGACCGCCAGCCCTTGGGTTGGCGCCGCAACGCCACCCGGTACACCTGCATGGCGCCGGGGTGATCGGCGTAATGACCCATCCAGGCTTTTAGCTCTTTATACTTGGAACGGTACGCCGTGGGATGCATGTACCGTTGGTGCAGGACATGTCCCATCAACAAATCGTTAGACAATTGCTTGATGAGCTTGTCGGCCTTCCGCCAGGCGCCGCCATCCTGGAGTTTGAAAATTTTGCGGTACAGCGCGGCGTCCGATGAGTTGAGAAGTTCGGGTAGCGCCGTGGGCGCCGCCGGGTCGATTTCCGATGGCGGCAGAAACGCGGTTTCGGTTTCAGCGGGGTTTTGCTTGCTGGAGATGGGTTTGAGGGCGTTTGATTCGGCGGCGCTGGATACAAGCGCGTTTTTCGCTATCGACGCAGAGGTCAAACCCACGGTCACAACGATGGCGACAGCGACAAAGGCCAGAGTTTGCGCGAATGACGCACGTCCCGCATCTTGATGTTCAACCATTATTCAATCCCAACCGCATTCGCAATTCCCCCTCAAATTCGATCCGACTACCTAACCGAGTCGGCCATTTTTCGCAAGTTCAGGGCGCATTCCGCGTCAATTCGCCAAGCTTGGCGCGCAGCGCCAACAAGTCCCGCCACGCCAATCTTTTTTGCGCCGGCGTGCGCAGCAGATAGGCGGGGTGGAACATCGCCAGCGCCGGAATCGAGATTGCATCCCCCGCATCGACGGGGATTTGATAGTCATACCACTTGCCACGCAACCGCATGATGCCTTCGGTGCGATCCAACAAGGTTTTCGCCGCCGCGCCGCCGACGAAAACCAGCACCTTTGGCGAAACCAGTTCAATGTGCCGCTGCACGAACGGCAGACAGGCCGCGACTTCCGCACTCGTCGGGTTCCGGTTCCCCGGCGGTCGCCAAAACAGAACATTGGTTATATAGACGCTTTCGCGGGCCAACCCGATCGTCGCCAACATACGGTCCAGCAGTTGGCCGCTGGCGCCGACGAACGGTGCGCCCTTGCGGTCTTCCTCCGCGCCGGGCGCTTCGCCAATGATCATCACATCGGCATTGGGCTCGCCATCCCCGAACACCAGATTCGTCGCCGTTTTTTTCAACGGGCAGCCGTCAAAGGTTTCCAGCGCGGCCCGCAGCGATTCGAGGCTATCGGCTGATTGCGCGATTCGGCGGCTATCCTGGGCAAGCGGCGAAATGGCGGCGGCGGATGGGGTGGTTGTGGAAGGGGTGGTGGCTTGAGCATCCGCCCTTGCCGGTTCCGGAGCGAACGATGGCGGCGCCGGTGCTTCCTGGGCGTACCGATTAATGGGCGCGTCGCCAATGGCTTCGTCCGCACCGGCGTCGACAGACCAACGCAGCGCCTCCAGAGGCGGCAAAGGGTCACTTAACATCGTCATAATTATTGTCCAGCACTGGAACCTTTAGGAATTCACGTTATTGTCTACCAAATTACGGTGGTTTGATATAGACAACGCCGCCATCCGTCACGTTGCCGGAGATAATTCGGAAACGTTGGAGAACGAAGCACGAAGGAGCGCGCCCAATGGAACGCGAGGCAATGGAGTATGATGTCGTTATCGTCGGCGCGGGACCGTCGGGATTGTCGGCGGGTATTCGGCTAAAACAACTGGCCCAGGAAATGGACCGGGAAATTTCGGTCTGTATTCTGGAAAAAGGGTCGGAAGTCGGTGCGCATATCCTGTCCGGGGCCGTGCTTGACCCGCGCGCGCTGAACGAACTGTTTCCGAACTGGAAAGAACTGGGCGCGCCGCTGAATACACCCGTTTCGGCAGAAAAATTCATGTTTTTGACCGAAAAGGGCGGGCTTTCCTGGCCCGCCGCCTTGTTGCCGCCACCATTGAAAAATCACGGGAACTACATCATCAGTTTGGGCAATCTGTGTCGCTGGCTGGGCGAGCAGGCCGAAGCGCTTGGCGTCGAAATTTATCCGGGCTTCGCCGCGGCGGAAGTATTGTACCGCGAGGACGGCTCCGTGAAGGGCGTCGCAACCGGGGATCTGGGGATTACGAAGGACGGCGAAAAAGGACCGAACCATCAGGTCGGCATGGAGCTGCACGCCACGTTCACCCTGTTCGGGGAAGGCTGCCGGGGCAGTCTTGGCAAGCAATTGATGGAGCGCTTCGACCTGCGCGCCGATTGCGAAGCGCAGACCTATGGGATCGGCCTGAAGGAGCTCTGGGAAATCGACCCCGAGAAGCATCAGGAAGGACTGGTCATGCACACCGCCGGGTGGCCGATGGAAAGCGACACGTACGGCGGCTCCTTTCTGTACCATCTCGATAATAATCAGGTGTCCATCGGATACGTCGTGGCGCTTGATTACACCAATCCATACCTGTCGCCATTCGAGGAATTTCAACGCTTCAAGGCGCACCCCAGGATTCGGCCCATGTTGGAAGGCGGCCGCAGAATCGCCTATGGCGCGCGGGCGCTGAACGAGGGTGGCATTCAGTCCTTGCCGAAAATGATCTTTCCCGGCGGCGCGTTGATGGGGTGTGAAGCGGGCACCATGATCGTACCCAAAATCAAGGGCACGCATACGGCGATGAAGTCCGGCATGCTGGCGGCCGAAGCCGTGTTCGCGGCGGTCGGGGATGGCGCGACGGGGTCGGAGGAACTGACCGGGTTCGCCGAAGCCTTCGCTAATTCCTGGGTTCACGATGAACTTTGGACATCCCGCAACATGCGGCCTTCCTTCAAGTGGGGCCTATGGGGCGGCACGATCATGACCGGAATCGACCAGATGCTGTTTCGCGGTCGCGCCCCGTGGACATTGTCCCATGGGCACAAGGACAACGAGACGCTGAAGCTGGCCAGCGACGCCAAACCAATCGATTATCCCAAACCCGATGGCGAGATCACCTTCGACCGCTTGACCAATGTATCGTTTTCCGCAACCAACCACGAAGAAGACCAACCGGCGCATTTAACCTTGAAAGACGCGAGTGTTCCCATCGACGTCAATCTGGCGCTGTACGATGCGCCGGAACAACGGTATTGCCCCGCTGGGGTCTATGAAATCATTCGGGACGATGACGATTCGAATCCGCAGTTGCAAATCAACGCGCAGAACTGCGTGCACTGCAAAACCTGCGATATCAAGGACCCAACCCAGAATATCGTGTGGGTGACGCCGGAAGGCGGGGGCGGGCCGAATTACCCAAATATGTGATAATCAGACCGAATTCTGCGTCGAACCCAAAGGGGATGACGCGGTGGGGGCTGACGCGGCGGGGCTATTTCGGGTACAATCCCACAACGTCGGCCCATGGCCTCGGTTGGCGCGCCGATGGTTGAAATCATCTGGAGTCGATGCCGGTCTGTCGGGTGATGTTAGGTTTAAGGAATGAATATGCGACAACGCCATTCAGGAAATCACGCCCGCCCCGGACCGCGCCGTCTGGCGGTGTTTGGCGCGCTGCTGGCTTCATTGGCGTTTATGTCCGCTGCTCCCAGCCGGGCGGAGTCGACCGCGGGACAGCCTTCCGAGTTCGGCAGTTTCCTGGCGGGCCGTCACGCGGCTGTGCTGCGGGATATGACCAGCGCGACCCGTTTCATGCTCCGGGTGGTCGAGGAAAATCCAGACAATCAAAAGCTGACGCGCAAATCGTTCCTGCTGGCCCTGGGCGCAGGCATGATGGGGTCCGCCGCCGATATGGCGCGTCGAATCGAATCGAGCGGCGGCAAGATGCCGATGGCGCTGTTGTTCCTTGCGGTCGAATCCGCAAGGCTTGGCGACCTTCAGGAAAGTTTGCGCCGGCTGAACGATATTCCCCGGACGGGACTTGCGGTGTATTCAGCGCCATTGGTCACGGCTTGGGTGCAGGCTGGACTGGGCGATTTCGACGCGGCGCTGAAAGCGCTGTCGCCGTTGAATGAAAAAAGCGGCTTCCTCACGCTGCATAATTTACATGCCGGGCTCATTCTCGATCTGGCCGGCACGCCCGAGCTGGCAGAGGCGCGTTTCCGAAAAGCGGCGCCGGATTTGACCACGGCGCCGGTTCGCGTTGTGCGTGCCGTCGGATCGTTGATGGAGCGGGAAGGCCGCGTCGAAGAAGCGCGGACGCTCTATAGCGACTACCTGAAGGCTAATTCAAACAATTTGATTATCAAAAATGAACTGAGCCGCCTGACATCCGGGACCGCCCCGGCGCGCCTCGTCGATAATCCGGCTCAAGGCGTCGCGGAGGCCCTGTTTCACATTTCTTCAGCCTTGCCCCGTCAGCGCGCTGGCGACTTCGCCCTGGTTTATGCGCAAATCGCACGGCATTTACGACCCGAGCTCGCCCTCAACACCTTGCTGATCGGCAGTCTCCACGAATCGCGAAAACGCTACGTCGATGCGAACCGGGTTTATGAAACCATCGACTTAGAGTCTCCGTATGGCTGGACGACGCGCCTTCGCATCGCCGACAATTTGGATGCGATGGACCGGAAGGACGAGGCGATCGCCGTATTGCGCGAAATGACCGCCCAAAATCCGACGCGGATCGACGCCATCTTCAAACTAGCCGGCGTCTTGCGCATGGCGGAAAAGTACGCCGACGCCGTGTCCGCGTATGACGAGGCGTTTAAACATCTGGGCGCAATCAAGGCGCGTCACTGGCTGTTTTTCTATCATCGCGGCATTGCGTTGGAACGCTCCAAGCAGTGGGATCGTGCGGAAGCCGACCTCCTCAAGGCGCTCGAACTACAGCCGGAACAACCCTATGTTCTGAATTATCTCGGGTATTCATGGGTCGAACGCGGCAAGAACCTGGAGCAAGCGCAAAAGATGATCGGTCGCGCCGTTGCGTTACGGGCGAATGACGGCTTCATCGTGGACAGCTTGGGATGGGTATTATACCAGGTCGGTAAATATGAAGAGGCGGTCAAACAGCTGGAACGGGCGGTTCGATTACGACCGCAGGATCCGGTCATCAACGATCATCTGGGTGATGCGTATTGGCGGGTCGGCCGCCGTCAGGAAGCCCGTTTTCAGTGGCGCCGGTCTTTGGGGTTGGAACCAGAATTGAAGTATATGCGCAGCACCGAGACGAAGCTGGAAAACGGTCTGGACGCGCCAAAACCAGTCGGGTCGGGGGGATGACCATGACCAATTCCGTCACCGACACCACTATTGTCACCATACCGGCGCCGGCCAAAATCAACCTGTATTTAACGGTCACGGGGCGGCGGCCCGACGGCTATCACCTGGTCGACAGTCTCGTCGCCTTCACCACGCTGGGCGATGTGCTAACGATCAAGCCAGGCCAACCGTTGAACGTAACCAGCGATGGGCCGTTCGCCGCCAACATGCCGCCGCCATACAAGAATCTGGTGTATTTGGCGGCGCAACGGTTGGCCGATGCGGCGGGCGTGGCGGCGCGCGCCGACATAACCATCACCAAGAATTTACCTGTCGCCGCTGGGATCGGCGGCGGTTCCGCGGACGCCGCCGCAGCGCTTCGCGCCCTGGCGTTGGTCTGGGGTGTTTCAGACGCACAGGTGAACCTGGAGGAAATAGGGCTAGCCCTGGGTAGCGACCTGCCGGTTTGTATCCGGGGGGAAACCAGCTATGTGGGTGGTATCGGTGAAATATTAACGCCGGGTCCCACATTACCGAAAGCCGGGTTGTTGCTGGTCAATCCTGGCGTGGCGCTGGTCACGGCGTCAGTTTTTGACGCGCGCAAGGGCGGTTTCAATCCTGAACACCCGTTCGACCGCACCCCAAAAGACGCCGCCGAATTGGCGACGCTGCTGGAAGACCGGGACAATGATCTTACACCCTCGGCGTTGCGATTATGCCCGGTCGTTCGCGATGTCTTGTCCGCGCTGGATTCAGCGCCAGATTGTCATCTGGGCCGCATGACCGGCAGCGGCGCCACCTGTTTCGGCATTTTCGACGACAAGGCGACGGCGGAAGCGGCGAAGGCGGCGGTCACGCGCGAGGGATGGTGGGCGGAAGCCACGGAAATCGCGGTCTGAGCCCGAATTACGGCCCGTAGCCTTGACCCCTTGAATCGAGACTAAAGAATATGTCCACGAGTGGTTGATGCGCCGTGCAATTCTGCTTATGTTGCCGCCGTGCTCAGGGAGCACAGCGTTGGGGCGTGGCCAAGTGGTAAGGCACCGGTTTTTGGTATCGGCATTCGCAGGTTCGAATCCTGCCGCCCCAGCCATTTTATTAAGTCACCCGTCTGATCGCTGAACCGCTACCGGCTCCCTCACGGCAGCCGGTATTTTTCGACGACTTCCATGTTGATCTCGACGCCGAAGCCCGGTTTGTCCTCGATGACGATGTGGCTGTCCTTGAATTCCTTGATGGGAATTTCACAGAGGTCCCAGCGCAGCGGATTGCGTTCGGTCTTGTTCCAGTCGCTTTGCATGTATTCGTAGATCAGAAAGTTCGGCGCATAGGTCGCCAAGTGCAGCGACACGCTCATGATCAGCGCCGAAGACGAACCCGTATGCGGCGCATAGAGCACGCGAAAGGCGTTCGCCATATCAACGATCTTGCGCGTTTCGGTGATGCCGGCGGTGCGCGCGGCGTCCGGTTGACAGATATCCATCGCGTCGCGCTTGAAGAAACGCGCGAAGCTGTTCTTATTGAAATCCGCCTCGCCCGTGGCGATGCGGATATCCAGATGGTCGCGTAGATAGGCGTAGCCGTCGATGTCGTCGGGGGCGAGCGGCTCCTCGTACCAATACAAATTGTATTCCTGAAGCGCGCGCCCGACCTCCAGCGCGGTTTTAAGGTCATGGCTGTAGCCGCAATTGACGTCGGCCATCAGTGTGATGTCGTCGCCCGCGTGTTTGCGGATAGCCTCGACCGTCTTTAATTCCTCGCGCCAGTTCATCGGGTCCTTGCCGATCTTGATCTTCATGGCGTTGAAGCCGGCGTCCTTGTGACGGTCGATTTCGTCGCGCAGAACCTCGATTGCGCGCAGCCGCAACGACGACGCGTAGGCCCAAAGCTTCGGGTTGGTCTTGCCGCCAAGCAGCCGCCACACCGGCACACCCGCGGATTTACCCCAGACGTCCCACAACGCGCAGTCGATCCCCGCCATGGCTTCCTGATAGAAACCCATGACGTGGCCGCGGTTCATCATCACCGCCCACAGGATGTCCCAGATCAGTTCAACATCGCGCGGGTCGCGGCCAATCAGGATTGGTTTGACGTAATGGACGATGTCCCGAAGCGCGGTGCCGGAAAGCCGGGTCATGCATTCGCCGACCCCCGTCACACCATCGTCGGTGGTGATGAAGACCAGCGTCGAGCGATAAGCGCCAAACACCACTTGTTCGACATCGGCGGCGCGCGGCATGCTGATCGGAGCGGCGATTCGCTCCTTCATCGGCACTTCCAGCGCCACGGCCTCTACATCAATGATCTTCATCGAACTTTCCCCCTGATTATAAGCGATGGATCCGGCCACAGTGAATCAGGACCGTATCGGCGCGGCTTCAGTTATTATAGCCGCGCTTTTTCCCCTTGCCATCGTCCCGGCCTTTTTCCACGCCCTTGCCCTTGGCTTTCCCGACGCCCTTGGCTTTGCCATGGTCCTCATCCGACTTCCCGCGTTCCTCGCTTTTCTCGGATTTCTTTTTGGATTTCTTCGACTTTTCGTCTTTTTCGCTTTTCTTGGATTTTTTAGAGTCCTTTTCCTTCCTGGACTTCTTTTCTTTCTTTTCCGATTTGTCTTTCTTCGCCCAGGCGGCGTTGTCGTTGATACTTAAGTCGGACAAATTGATCGAAACCGGCGTGGCCACGATGCTCAGAATGAAGGCCAGGCCTGAAAGCGTCGATAGAAGTGTGCGAATCCGCATTGGGAATTCTCCTCAATTTCCGTTAGGTCAAAATCATGTTGCCTGAATGTGGCGACTCGCGCATCCAATGGCAATTGCAAAGCGGTCGAAGAGACGTGTGTTCGGTTCACGCGGTTATGATGGCGCGCAGGCTGTCGTTGACGATGTAGGAGCCTAGAATGACGGTCGTCAGTCCAATGACGCTCAGGAGTCCGTTATTGGCCCAGGTCATCGCCCGCGCCGACCAAGCCAAGGGCACGGCGATGATCGCCGACAGCGACGCCATGCCAAGGAT
Organism: Rhodospirillaceae bacterium; assembly: GCA_018660965.1. GTDB lineage: Bacteria > Pseudomonadota > Alphaproteobacteria > UBA8366 > JABJJH01. Next base: position 9,423 of record JABJJH010000361.1, read on the forward strand.
GGAGCCCAGCCCGAACAACAGAATATACCCGATCCCCAACGGCGCCGACCCAACCGTGGCGGCGGTCAAGACCAGCAAAGCCGCCGATCCAGCCATTCCGTGCATCATGCCAACCACGAAGGCGCGAATGGGAAGGCCGCGCGAATGACGATGGTCATGCCGATTCGGATCGTGCGGGGCGGCCTCGCCATTGTGGGAGTGTGCATGAAAATGCGTCGTGCCATCGCCATGATTGTGGCGGTGGAAATGAATACGTTTACGCACCATGCTGACGATCACATTTGCGCCCAGACCAACCAGCATGACCCCGACCAGAAGTTCCAACCACTCCGTCAGCGGTTGACTGATAGCGAGACCGAAAGCGATAGCCCCGCCCGTAACCGCCATGAGCGTTAGCGTGTGGCCAAGACCCCAGACCGCGCCATGGGCGACAATCCGGCGAACGGATTTCCGCGGCGCGGCGAGACTGGACACCGCCGCGATATGATCCGCCTCGAATGCATGTTGTACGCCGACGGCCAAGCCCAGGAGCAAAACCCCTAAACCACCATCCGACACGCCTTCAATCATGATCTGGTCTCCGGTGCGATCCGCCACCTAATGTATCCGGATCGAACAAGAAAAATCGTGGCGCGCCCGAGAGGAGTCGAACCCCTAACCTCCTGATCCGTAGTCAGACGCTCTATCCAATTGAGCTACGGGCGCACGGCGGGTTGCGTGTTAAACGCCGCCCGCGTAATTCAGGCTGCTGTACCTACTCAAAGGCGGGCACCGCCGCAAGCCCCAAAACACAGGATTTTCATATTGTTTCGGATTGTCGAAATGCTGCTTGTCGGTTACGAAGGCCTCCATTATTATCCTCTTGAAAGAATACTTAGGAGTTTTGCGTGAATTCGGGCTAAACAAGCAACGCGCATGTAATTAAATCGCTCAATAATTTTTGTCGGGGCAAAGTATTCGTATGAAATTCAGCCGG
>JABJJH010000503.1 GCA_018660965.1 Rhodospirillaceae bacterium
CCGATATCGGCGCGCAACCGCACAACACCGTCTTTGTTTCGGGCATCGGCTGCGCCGCGCGGTTTCCCTATTACATGGAAACTTACGGATTCCATACGATTCACGGACGCGCGCCAGCGGTTGCAACAGGCGTTAAGCTCGCCAATCCCGACCTGGATGTCTGGGTTATTTCCGGTGATGGCGACTCCTTGTCGATTGGCGGCAATCACCTGCTTCACGTGTTGCGCCGAAACGTCGATTTGCAATACTTGCTCTTCAATAATGAAATATACGGCCTGACGAAGGGGCAATATTCACCGACCTCCCGCCCCGGCACTCGCTCGCCGTCAACCCCCCTGGGCTCGGTCGACAACCCGGTCTCTGCGGCGTTATTCGCGCTGGGATCCGGCGCACGGTTCGTCGGACGATCCGTCGACACCCAGCAAAAACATATGCCGGGTGTGCTGAAACGCGCGCATGAACATAAAGGCGCGTCCTTCGTCGAAATTTTCCAGAACTGCATCGTTTATAACGATAATGTGTTTGGCCGATTCACTGACAAGGACATCGCCGCCGATAACCAAATTGCCGTCGAACACGGCAAGCCTTTGATTTTCGGCAAGGAGGCGAACAAAGGGCTTCGCGTTAAGCCGGGTGGGTTTGAACTGGAAGTCGTCACCATTGGCGATAATGGCGTCTCAATCGACGACATCCTTGTCCATGACGAAACCAATTTGACCCTGGCGAATTTGCTGGCCGCGATGGAGCCGCCGAATTTCCCGGTGGCGATTGGCGTGATTTATTGCAACCCGGGTCCGACCTATGTCGAAAGCGTGCACAAACAAAATGAAAAAGCGCGCAGCAAATCAGGCAGCATCAACGACCTGTTGCGCAGCGGTCATACGTGGCGCAACGACTGATTACGCCCGTGACCGCATCGCCTCAAGAATGACGTAGCCGGTAGGCGGGGACTTCAGCGTCGGATGCAGGCTGATAAAAGACGTCGATCTCGGAAATCGCTTCCTGTAGCAACGTCGGCGTGACGGAGGCGCCGACTTCGAACGCATCAAAACCGCATCGGACCATAAAGGCGAGTTGATCGCGCAACACGTTGCCGACGGCGCGAATTTCCCCTTCAAACGCATATTTGTCCCGCAATGTCCGGGCTGCGGAATACGCACGCCCATCGGTAAATGCGGGAAACGCCAACACGACAAGTTCAATCGCGGACAAATCCTCACAGATATCATCCAAAGCCATATCGGCGTTCAGGCGCACGCCAACGGCTGTCGTTCGGGCTTTTAGCAGCACCTTCTCAGCTTTCCAACGCGCCACATCGACGATTACAGCGCCTTGATCCGGCAATTTTTCATCGTCGTTTACCTGAGTCCACGTATCGGAAACGAATTCACCATTTTTAATGAGTGGCATAGAGGCGCTCCTTGAACGGGATCTCGCCAACCCTTCGATACGTGTCGATGAAAGGCTCTCCTTGGTTCCGAATTTCGAGATAGGTTTCGATAATCGTTTCAATTGCATCGACCACGGTCTCCGCTGAAAACGCGGGACCAATGATACGACCGATCGACGCATTTTCATCGGCGCTGCCGCCAAGCGTGATCTGGTAGAATTCCTCGCCCCGGCGATCCACGCCAAGAATGCCGATATGGCCGACATGATGGTGACCACAAGCGTTTATGCAGCCTGATATTTTTATTTGCAGGTCGCCAACATTCTGCTGGCGCGCGATGTCCGCGAATTTTTCACTGATTTGTTGCGAAATCGGGATCGAGCGGGCGTTCGCCAATCCGCAATAATCGAGCCCTGGGCACGCGATGATATCTCCGACCAAGCCAATATTTGGCGACGCGAAACCAAGCGCCGTCAAACCGACCCAAACGTCGTGAACATCGGCCTGACGCACATGTGGCAACACCAAATTCTGTCTGTGCGTAACGCGAACTTCACCAAAACTGTACTGATCCGCCAAATCCGCCACCGCCGTCATTTGTTGGGCCGTCGCGTCTCCCGGCACTCCGCCAGTGGGTTTCAGTGAAATATTCACAATCGCATAACCCGATTGCTTATGGGCGACGACATTATTCCGCACCCACGTCGCGAAAGCCTTGTCTTCGAAACGCTTCGCCGCAAAGGCGGCAGGATTGTCCTCAAGCGTTTCGAAAGGCGGCGGCGTAAAATGGCCCCGAATTCGATCCACTTCCTCAACTGGCAAGTCCAACGCACCGCCCTTGATCGTGCGCCATTCCGCGTCCACCAGACGGCGGAACTCATCAATACCCAGCTCGTGAACCAAAATCTTGATCCGCGCCTTATATTTGTTGTCCCGGCGTCCAAACTGGTTGTACACACGCAAGATCGCTTCCAGATATGACAGCATGTCGCCTGTTGGCAGAAAATCTCTGATCGTCTTGCCAATCATCGGTGTACGGCCAAGGCCTCCGCCCACCAGCACTTCAAACCCGACCACCCCAGCGTCATCCCTGCGCATCAACAGGCCAATGTCATGTACGCGTACAGCGGCTCGGTCTTCCGCCGCTCCGGTCACCGCTACCTTGAATTTCCGTGGTAAAAACCCGAATTCCGGATGCAACGTCGACCATTGGCGAATGATTTCTGTGTAGACGCGCGGATCTTCGATTTCACCCGCTACGGCGCCGGCGTACTCGTCCGCCGTGGTGTTGCGGATCGTGTTGCCGCTGGTTTGAATAGCGTGCATTTCCACGGAAGCGAGCTCATCCAGGACGTCCGGCGCTTCGCTCAGCTTGATCCAGTTGAACTGGATGTTTTGCCGTGTTGTGAAATGACCGAATCCTCTGTCGTAACGCTGGGCGATTTCACCAAGCTTGCGTAATTGACGCGACGACAAGACGCCATAGGGAACTGCGACCCGCAACATGTACGCATGAAGTTGCAAATACAGCCCGTTCATCAAGCGCAAGGGCTTGAATTCGTCCTCGCTCAAATCCCCGGAAAACCGGCGGCTGACCTGATCCCGAAATTGCCGAGCCCGTTGATCGACGATCTTTTGATCGATTGCATCGTACTGGTACATGATCAAGCGGCCTCCCGTCTGCTCGGACGCCTGTTGGCGTCCCCCGTAGAGGGCCCGGTGGCGCGAATTCTCTCCCGATACTTTACCGGGCTGATCCGTCCATTCCGGTCATCCGCGTCGATAAGGTAAGGGTCGATTATTTCCTGTGTATCCATCGCCCGGCGCCCGGTGACTAACAATTGTTCTCCGGCTGCCGGTGACCTGGCGCGGGCGCTGTCTTCGATGTCTGTTGACCATTCATTCCCGCCCGCCATGTACACGACAAACCCGTCGGTGAGCCGATTTGCGGTTACAATTTGAAATGACATCGTCTGTCCCCTCGATTCAAGCCACTAGAGCTACGCGTGAGGCTTTTGTGCCCCACGTTAATTAAGAGTTATATTAGTGTGAATAAATAATACAACATTTTTTATACGTTATATATAATTTTTTACACTAATATATTCACTTTAATGAATGTTGGCGCTTTGTTTTCGGACTATGTATAACCACCGCGCCTCTCGGTACGAGGTTTGGTCATTGCCTGCACGGCTGAAAAATTAATGAACCCTCTCGCGCCCCCTTCTCGAACGCCCCATCAAGGCGTCGTTGGATGGTTGTATCTCTGTTGCTTCATGGTCATCGCCATGATGGTGATTGGCGCCATC
>JABJJH010000211.1 GCA_018660965.1 Rhodospirillaceae bacterium
CCACTGCCCCTCGCCCGAAACCTCGCGTTCCAGCAAGGCCACCATGACGCCTTGCGAACAAAGCAGACCCGCGCACAAATCGGCGATGGGAATACCGACCCGCATGGGCCCCTTGCCCGGTTCGCCGGTAATCGACATCAACCCGCCCATACCTTGGGCAATTTGGTCGAATCCGGGGCGTCCCACATAGGGGCCGTCTTGTCCGAACCCCGAAATACTCCCCAGAATAATGCGGGGGTTGATGGCGCGCAGGGATTCGTAATCGATGCCAAGGCGGTTCTTTACGTCGGGCCGATAGTTTTCAATGACGACATCAGCCTTTTCAACCAATCGCTTGAAGATCGTCAGGCCATCGGGATCCTTGAGGTTCAACGTCAGGCTTCGCTTGTTGCGGTGCAGGTTCTGAAAATCAGGGCCGTGGCGGTCACCGCCCAAGGCTTCTTTCTGGTCAAGGGCCGCAGGCAATTCGATTTTGATGACGTCCGCGCCAAAATCGGCCAACTGACGCACGCAAGTTGGCCCCGACCGAACGCGGGTCAAATCAAGGACGGTGAAACGGGACAAGGCGCTGGACGCGGTGGTCTTGGGCATGGAAGTTCCTATTGATGATCGGCTTTTGAAGGTCAAGGACGCGAATGGACAAGAACGCCTGTTTTTAGACTCTGGCGAAAGACTTATGGATTGAATATCATTTTTTTCTGGAACGTAAAATACCTGAACTCGCCCAATTGGATTTCTCGATCCTTCAATCCGCCGGGCAATGCGTGAAAAGGCCATGCCATGAAGCCACCAAACGAATTAAGCGCCCATGAAGCCGCCGCTCAAATCGAGAGCGGCGCATTGACCTCGGAAGCGCTTGTCGCGGCTTGCCTGGACCGGATTTCTGAACGCGACGGCGTGGTCAAGGCTTGGATCGCAATGGATCGGGACCAAGCGTTGGCGCAAGCCCGCGAGCGAGACCGGGAACCGCGCCGTGGCCCGCTGCATGGCGTTCCATTCGCGGTGAAGGACATCATTGACACCGCACGGTTGCCAACGGGGTATGGCTCCCCCATTTACAACAATCATCACCCAGACACGGATGCGGCGTGCGTGGCGTTGACCATGGCGAACGGCGGCGTGTTGTTGGGAAAGACCGTCACCACAGAATTCGCCAGCCGATATCCCGGCGAAACGACCAATCCGCATGACCTCAATCATACGCCAGGCGGGTCATCGAGCGGGTCCGGCGCGGCGGTCGCCGACACCATGGTTCCCCTGGCGTTTGGCACACAAACGGTTGGGTCGGTCATTCGACCCGCCGCCTATTGCGGATGCGTTGGATACAAGCCGAGCTTTGGACATATACCAACGCTTGGCGTGAAGCAGAATACCGTCTCCTTCGATACGGTTGGGTTATACGGACGCGCTGTCGAGGATTTACCGCTATACCGCGCCGCCGCAATGGGGATTGCCCCTAAGCCACTTTCCGACGTATCGGTTTCAGGACTAAAAATCGGCTTTTGCCGGACGATGTTCTGGGACCAAGCCGAAGACCATACGAAGAATGTGCTCGCGCAGGCGGTCGATCAGCTTTCCAAAGCGGGCGCCAAAGTTGTCGATATCGAATTGGACGGCCCCTTCAAGGTCTTTGAAACAATTGGCCGTACGGTGACGCGCTTTGAATTTCCCCGCGCCCTCGCCTGGGAACGCGCCAACCATTACGAATTATTGAGCGAAACGCTACGGTCCCACACCATTGAAATTCCGGACATATCCTTTGAAGCATATACCGGCGCTCAAAATGCTTTGACGGCGTGCCGCCAACGGTTCGCGGATATCATGACATCCGTCGATGTGCTGCTGACGCCCAGCGCGCCGGGAGAAGCGCCACGCGGATTGGATTATACCGGCGACGCTCGCTTTAACGCATTGGCGACCTGGATGCATACGCCAGCGATCACCCTGCCAGCATTCACGGGGCCAAACGGATTACCGGTCGGTGCGCAATTGGTGGGGCCGCGAAATCAGGATCATGAACTCCTGGAAATCGCCAAGGCGGTGTATCCGGTAATCCTGAACCCTTAGACCTGTTCGTTAAGAACGCGCCATTAATCTAATATGGGTTTGCGCTCCTCGTCGGGTACGGGCTCGCTGTCCGGATTACTTGCGGCGTTGAAATTCAGCAATCCCTTCACCTGACTGCCGACGAATTCCAGTTCGTCTTGTATACTGGCGACATTGACCTCGATTTTCAGGATGCGTTCGTGATTATCCGTGACGTGATCGTGCAGGCGGTCGAAGCCTTTCATCGACGTGCGGATTTGCCGCCGAACTTCCAAAAGTTCCCGGTTCAATTGGGACATGACTTGCCGTTTGGTGGATTTTATGGCCCCCCACAAGACAAACGCCACCAAAAACAGCGCGCTGAAGTTCAGAAGAATCAAGAGATTGGCGAAGCTCATAGTGAACCCACTTAGTTGTTCATACTTGGCGTCCAAATGCCGATTTCACCCAGAAAACAATTTCACAACGCATCTGAATTGATCGGTCGCTGAATTAAAGATACTACCATGATTCGTTCGTTCTCGACCCTTGAACCAGATGTGGTGACCCAACATGCAACTCGACGCCGTACCAACCCCTGCCCTGGTTCTTGACCGAAATATCTTGATGCGCAACGTGGCGGCGATGTCGACGCGCATGAACGACCATGGCGTTGCGCTGCGACCGCATTTGAAAACCTCCAAATCCGCCGAAGTCGCCCGCTTGGCCACCAGTGGACATTCCGGCGCCATTACGGTGTCGACCTTGGCGGAAGCGGCTTATTTTTTGGACAAGGGTTTTACGGATATTACGTACGCCGTCGGCTTCGTGCCGTCGAAGGCGCCGCAAGCCATCGCCTTGATGGCGCGCGGCGCGCGGCTAACTCTGGTGACCGACAACCTCACCGTCACCCAGGCCATGGCGGAAATTGAAGTCGACACAGTCTTTACGATGCTTGTCGAAATTGATTGCGGCGACAAGCGCGCCGGGGTTTTGGCGGACGGGCCGGAATTGCTCGATATCGCCCGAACAATCCACGATTCAAAAAACATGACGCTTGCCGGCGTTATGACGCATGCCGGACATTCATATGGCGCGCCGGATATCGCTGGCGTGAAGGCGATCGCGGAAGACGAGCGATTGGCGGTTGTTCGCGCCGCCGAACGGTTGCGTGAAGCAGGACTTCCCTGCCCCGTCGTCAGCGCCGGATCAACGCCGACGGCAATGCTCGCGGAATGTTTCAACGGCTTAACCGAGATGCGCCCTGGCGTTTATATGTTTCTGGACCTGACCCAACTGTCGCACGGCATTTGCCAACGCGGCGATCTCGCCCTATCGGTGCTGGCCAGCGTTATCGGACATAATCGTCATGCAGGACATATCCTGCTGGACGCCGGCGCCCTGGCCTTGTCGAAGGACATCGGCGCGAACGCGGTTTGGCCGGAGACGGGGTATGGCGATGTGTGCGACCTGACCATGCGCCCCCTCGAAGGGTTGCACGTGGCCCAGGTTAGTCAGGAACATGGGATCGTTCCGGTATCAAACGAGGCCGTCTATGACCAGCTTCCGGTGGGAAGTAAGGTTCGCGTGGCGCCCAATCATGCTTGCATCACCGCAGCCGCCTATCCCTCGTATAATGTCGTGGAAGGCGCCCGGGTTGTGGATGAATGGGACCGCGTCAACGGCTGGTGAGCCTTACGCTTTATCCAGATATTCAGGATTACTGATTTCGAGGCGCGCCCGCGCATGTGCTTGTAAAATATCGTGCGCCAACTTCGCCCGTTCGCCTGCATCCATGGCCCCGCTGCGGATATCTTCGGCGAAACGCCGATTGAAATTGACGTCGGCGTTAGACGTCGGTTGCTCATAGAATATGGAAAGATGTTTGGCATAAGCCGCATTGACGGCGTCGCCGGTGTTCGCCTCACGCGCTATGATCGAAAGGGCCGCCGCGATTAGCTCATTTGGTTCACAGTTCTCCGCATTTTCTAAAACGATGTCCGTTAGCCGCTTGAGGTCCTGTCCACTCGGGTTATCGATTGTCACGTTCAAGCGGCCTCCGGTGGCGTCATGCGAAGAATCTCGGTCTCTAATTCGGCCAACCGGTGGCCACTCAGCGCCGCGTCGAGATTTGCCTCGCCGCCCACAAGATAGCGATCCGCTTGTTGCAAGGCGATCATGGCCCAACGGACATGGGCGTAAACTTCCCAATAATGAACCCGCGTTTCGTTGATTTCACGTCCAGAGCTTTGTTGATAGGCGCGATAAAACGGCGCTCGATCCGCGATGCCGCCGAGTTCCCTGTCTAAATTTTCAAACCGCCAGCATCGCGCGCAAAGCCATCCAATGTCTTCGTGCGGGTCGCCCCAGCCGGCGAATTCCCAATCAAGGATCGCGGTGAGCGCGCCGTCATCTATCAGAAAATTACCAACGCGAAAATCACGGTGAACCATAACGATTTCAGATTGTTCCGGCGCGTTCCGTTCCAGCCAACGCAAACCCCACTCAATCGCCGGATAGGCGTCCGGTCGCTGGTCGAGTTGCGCCCGGTAATACGCAATCGCGGATAGCGCCGGCGACAATGGCGGCGTCAGGAAGTCAAACGTGTGGTTGTCCGGCGTGATCGCATGGATTTTCGCCAGTTGGCGGCCAAGTTGTTCCGCGATGGCTGCGCGTGAGTTGGCGACGGCGTCGTCCTGGGCCAGTATTTCCCGGCGCGCCTCGCCAGACGAAAGCATCATAATGCTGAACGGTTTGCCGATGACCGTTGCATCCTCGCAGCACCATAATTGGACGGGTACAAGAACGCCCGCCTCGTAGGCGGCGCGCGTTAATGCAAATTCCGCCGACCGGTTGTGACTGTCCACGACGCCAGTGGGCGCATTGGTGCGTAATACCGTGGAAAGCCGACCAAAATTCGGGCCGCCGGAAATCTCTAGATCCAGCGCATAATTTTCCTGAATGGCGCCGCCTTCAAGCTTGCGTGTCCGGTTGATCACACAGCCGTCGGCGTCCGCCGCGTTCGCTATATAGGCCGACAACCGGGTCCGGACAGCCGGATCGTGCACGGTCTCTTTAGTCCCAGGACCAGAAGTCATTTCCCTCCGCCAGGAAATTTCGGGCCAAAACCATTTTGTGCACCTCCGAGGCGCCGTCCACGAGTCTCGCTTGCCGGGCGTAACGGTAAATCCATTCCAACACGGTGTCTTTCGAATAACCCCGCGCGCCATTTAATTGAATGGCCGTGTCTGCGGCGAGGTGAAGCGTATCGGCGACCTGAATTTTAGCCATCGACACTTCCTTGCGTGCGAAATCGCCTTGGTCCAGCTTCGTGGCGGCGCGCATCGTCAACAGGCGACCAACCTCAATCCCCATGGCGACCTCGCCCATCATCCACTGAACACCTTCATGCTGCGCCAGGGTGGACCCAAAGCTTTCCCGTTTGGAAACATAATCAGCGGCGATTTCCATGGACCGTTCCGCCAATCCCAGCCATCGCATGCAATGAGTCAGACGCGCGGTTCCCAGGCGAATTTGCGTGACCTTCAAGCCTTCGCCTACTTCCATAAGGCGGTCTTCGTCGGGAATTTCCATGTTGTCGAATTCAAGTTCGCAATGCCCACCGTGTTCTTCCGGTCCCATGATCGGAATGCGCCGAACGATCCGCCAACCGGGCTGGTCCTTGTGAAACAGGAAAGCAGTCAACCCGTGCCGGGCGTCTTCGGACGTTTTCGCCATCAAAATAAAATGCGTGGCGGCTTCGGCCCCGGTGATAAACCATTTGCGACCGTTGACGACCCACTTGTCGCCCTTTTTCTCGGCCTTGGTCAGCATGGCGGAAGGATCGGAACCCGATCCCGGCAAAGGTTCCGTCATCACGAAGGCTGAACGAATATCGCCGTCCGCGATTGGACGCAGCCATTTTTCTTTCTGATCGGGGCGCGCGACCTGGGCCAGGACCCGCATATTTCCGTCGTCTGGCGCGGAGGCGTTGAAGCAAACCGGACCAAATATCGACCGGTTCATTTCTTCGTAACACGGTGCTATTTCCGCCACTTTCAGCCCAAGTCCGCCAAATTCATTCGGCAACGACAGCGACCACAGCCCTTCCGACTTCGCCATTTTTTTCAGCCGCTCCAGCGGCTCATGGGCGATGTTTTCGTGGTCATCATACGCGTTTGGATCGGACTCCAGCGGGATGATGTGGGTGTCAACGAACGCGCGAATGCGCAAACGGAGGTCGTTGATTTCAGGCGAAAGTGAAAAATCCATGGTTTCGGCGCTTTCGTTCGTGGAGGTTTGATAAAAAACCGGACAGTTAGGTCCAACTGATCATGTCAGGGCAAGACTGTGACCGCCATCGACCGTGATGATGCTGCCCGTTATATAAAGCGATCCATCCCCCGCCAAAAGTGACAAAACGCCATCCATGTCCTTAACGTCGCCAAGGCGACGCATTGGAAGCTTTTTGATAAGGGCCTGGCCGATTTTGCTTTCAAAAAATTCACGATTGAGATCGGTGGCGACATAACCGGGCGCTATGGCGTTAACGCGAATATTGTACCGCGTCAGTTCCAACGCCAGGCTTTTGGTCATGTGAAGGACGCCCGCCTTGCTGATCCCATAGGTGGACACCATTTTGGATGTCATGAAGCCCAGGATCGACGCGATGTTGATTATGGAACCTCCGCCGTCGTCCTTCATGTACTGAGCGGTTTCATGCGCGACCAGCCATGCGCCTTTCAAATTTGTCCCGATGATGTAATCCCAATCGGCCTCGTCCTGCTCAAGGGCCGGTTTGGATAGCGTCACGCCCGCGTTGTTGACCAGAATATCGATACGGCCCAAGGCCTCGTGGGCTTTGGCGACACCTGCCTCAACGCTTTTGAAATCGGTGACATCCATGCCAACCGGCAACACCCATTCTCCGCGTTCCTTTGCCGCGGTCGCCAACGTCTCAAGCCGGTCGGTTCGCCGCGCCGCCGCGACGACACGAACGCCCTGGCCCGCCAGAAACTCAACGAAATGCTGTCCAAAGCCCGACGACGCGCCGGTTACAAGCGCCGTTCGCCCATTTAAACTATGATCGATCAAGTCGCCTCCTTATACGCGTTCTCGAAGAACGTATTTTTGTATTTTCCCGGTCGAAGTTTTGGGCAAAGGCCCAAACTCGACGCGGGACGGACATTTGAAGTGGGCCATGTTCTCTCGGCAATACGCGATTACCGCTTCGACCGTCAGAGGTTTCGCATCCGGTTTCAATGTGACGAACGCGCAGGGTGTTTCCCCCCACTTTTCATGCGGCGCGGCGACAACGGCGGCCTCCATGATATCGGGATGGCGGTACAGGACTTCCTCGACTTCCAGGCTCGATATGTTTTCCCCGCCTGAAATGATTATGTCCTTGGCCCGGTCCTTGATTTCAATGTACCCATTGGGGTGCATGACGCCTAAATCGCCCGTATGCAGCCAACCGCCTTGAAACGCTTCCTCGGTCGCGTCGGCGTTCTTGAAATAGCCTTTCATAACGGTGTTGCCGCGCAACATAAGCTCGCCAACGGTTTCACCGTCGGCGGGTGTATCGATCATGGTTTCAGAATCGGCGATGCGTTGATCTTCGAGTGTCAGGTAATTGACCCCTTGGCGCGCCATCAGGGATGCGCGTTCATCCAGGGGTAATTCCCCCCATTCAGGTTGCCACGCACACACGGTCGATGGGCCGAAACTTTCGGTCATGCCATAAAGATGGGTTACCTTGAACCCGAGTTCCTCCATACCCGAGATGACCGCGCTGGGCGGCGCGGCGCCACCGGTCGCGATTTCCACGGGCGGGTCGACAAAATGTTTTACGTCGTCGGGCGCGTGGATCAGCGTTGTCAGGACAATCGGCGCACCGCACATGTGGGTCACGCCATGTTCAGAAATCATCGGGTATATTTTGACCGGATCGACTTCGCGAAGGCAGACATGGGTTCCGCCAACGGCCGTCACCCCCCAGGTAAACGTCCAACCATTGCAATGGAACATCGGCAAGGTCCACAAGTAGACGGACGATGCGTTCAGGCCAAAGGTCATGGCGTTGCCAATGGCGTTCAGATAAGCGCCGCGATGATCATAGACGACCCCCTTGGGGTTTCCGGTGGTCCCCGACGTGTAATTCAATGCGATTGATCGCCACTCATCATCTGGCAAGGACCAGGCGTGGTTTTCATCGCCGTTTGCGATAAACGCTTCGTACTCAATTTCGCCGATGCGATCGCCTCCCTGCTCTTGCGCGTCGTCGATATCAATCACCAGCGGCGGCTCATCCAGCATGGCGATGGCGGCGGCGATTATTTCATGGAACTGCGTATCGGCGATCAACACCTTCGCGCCCGCATGTTCCAGGATAAAGGCCACCGTGGCCGCGTCGAGGCGAATGTTAATCGCGTTCAGAACCGCCCCCAGCATGGGCGCGGCGTAATGGGCCTCCAACAATTCCGGTACGTTCGGGGCTAATACGGCGACAGTGTCGCCTTTATCAACGCCGTGCTGCGCAAGCGCGGACGCCAAACGACGACACCGCTCATAAAATTCCGTGTAGGAATAACGCCGCTTTCCGTGGATAACCGCCATCTTGTCCGGATAAACAGCGGCGGAGCGTTTGAGGAAACTCAAGGGCGACAACGGCGTGTAATTCGCAGGCCCTTTTTCGAGGTTCAAATCAAAAGGTGACGGATCGTGAGGCACGCGGTAATTTCCTATTAATGGTTTGCGTCCGGAACAGGTAATATTCCATTGAACGAACTTTAACAAATATAGCAATCGAACGATGACGCGATTCATGGAAGTTCAAATTTTTTCCGACCCGGTTTGCCCGTGGTGTTTCATCGGAAAACGGCGACTGGAGCAGGCGCTGGATACGCGGCCTGACCTTTGCGTCCGCATCGACTGGCGCGCGTATGAATTGAACCCGGAAATCCCCGTGCGGGGCATGGACCGTGCAAGACACCTGGCGTCTAAATTCAACGGAGCCCGACACGCCGATCAAGTCTATGAAAACATTCGCCGTGTCGGCGTGAGTGTTGGTATCGACTTCGCTTTCGAAAAAATACAACGCACGCCAAACACGGTGGACGCCCACAGGTTGATAAATTTCGCCGCCGAATCAATGCGGGGCAATCTTGTCGTGGAACAGTTATTCCATGCCTACTTTATCGATGGCGCCGACATCGGGGATCGAAACACCTTAATCGCAATCGCCATGGACTCGGGACTGGACGCCGGGAAAACCGCCGCCGAATTATCGAGCGATAGACATTTCGATGTGCTGCGTAGCGAAGGCGCCCAGGCGCGCGCACTTGGTGTCCAGGGCGCGCCCAGTTTCATATTCGACAACCAGTACCTTTTGTCCGGGGCGCAAGAGCCGGAGTCGTTTTTTCCGATTTTCGACCTCGCCGGTCAAACGGCCCGCACCGTTATGGCCGAATAGCACCCGTAAATTAAGCTGCGGCCAACTGCGCCAATTCTTCGACAATCGTCATTACGCCTGAAATGCGTTGATGGGGATCGTACCAATCGCCACGATAAAACAGGCTATGGTCGGGACGGAGTTTGGTGTTGGCGGTTTCGCGTTGAATGAAGCCGATAAGGCCGGCTGGATTGCCAAATCGATTATCTCGAAATCCGATGACAGCGCCCTTTGGTCCCGCGTCAATTTTTTCGATGCCCGCGTTGCGGCAGAATTGCTTGATGGCGATGACCCGTAACAGATTTTCAACCTCATCCGGTAAAGGCCCGAACCGGTCTATCAATTCGGCGGCGAACGAGTCGATGTCGCTAGCGTCCACAAGTCCGGATAAACGCCGGTACAAGCCCAGACGGACGGAAAGATCAGGCACGTAACGTTCGGGAATAAGCACAGGCGCGCCTATAGAGATTTGCGGCGACCAACCGGCTTCGCCCGGCGCATCGTCATCACCTCGGGCCGATGCGACGGCTTCCTCCAGCATGTGTTGGTACAGTTCGACACCGACTTCCTTGATGTGCCCGGATTGTTCGTCACCCAAAAGATTACCCGCCCCGCGAATGTCGAGGTCATAACTGGCCAAGGTAAACCCGGCGCCCAAGGTGTCCAGCGTTTGCATCACTTCCAGACGCTTTTGCGCCGCCGTGGTCAAAATGCGACCTGGCGGCACGGTGAGATAACAATACGCCCGGGTTTTGGAACGTCCGATGCGGCCTCTCAATTGATATAATTGGGCGAGACCGAACATATCGGCCCGGTGGATAATCATCGTATTGACCGATGGGATGTCGAGCCCGGATTCGACAATCTGCGTGCACAACAAGATATCGAATTTGCGTTCGAAAAATTCTGTCATGACGTCTTCCAAGTCACCGGGAGACATCTGGCCATGCGCCTTTGCTATCTTGAGGTCGGGCACGAGGTCCTTCAAACGACGTTCCACACGCCCCAGGTCAGCGACCCTCGGGCACACATAAAACACTTGTCCGCCCCGGTGGCGTTCCCGCATGACCGCTTCGCGCACAACAACGGGATCAAAGGGTAGAACGAACGTCCGAACCGCCAATCGATCCACCGGCGCGGTTGCGATAATGCTCATTTCCCGGACACCCGACAGCGCCATCTGCAATGTTCGCGGGATCGGCGTCGCGGTTAACGTCAAGATATGGACGTTCGCCTTCAACCGTTTGAGTTGTTCTTTCTGCGCAACGCCAAAATGTTGCTCCTCATCCACGACCAGAAGCCCCAAATTCGAAAATTCCACGCTTTTTCCCAAAAGGGCGTGCGTGCCGACGACGATATCGAGCGAACCGTCGCGCAATTCGCCGCGCGTAATCTCGGCGTTCTTCGCGCTCACGAAGCGGGATAGCTGCGCGACACGGATCGGAAGTCCGGCGAAGCGTTCCCGAAACGTTGAAAAATGCTGTAGGGCCAACAATGTGGTTGGCACGACGACGGCGACTTGCACGCCGTTCATCGCCGCGACAAAGGCCGCGCGTAAGGCGACTTCGGTTTTGCCGAAGCCAACGTCGCCGCAAATCAACCGGTCCATGGGACGCCCGGAACCGATGTCATCGATCACATCAACAATCGCCTGATTTTGGTCTTCGGTTTCCGTGAATGGGAAACGGG
>JABJJH010000381.1 GCA_018660965.1 Rhodospirillaceae bacterium
CCCTTCCCCGCGACGCCGACATGGACGAATACACGCTGGAAGAAGCGATTGCGCTGATCCAGGCTAAGATCGAAAAAATGGAGGCCAAGAAAGACGCCCCCGCGAAGAAAAAACCGGCCAAAAAGACCGCTACTAAAAAGAAAGCCGCGCCCAAGAAGAAGGCCGCGAAAAAACCAATCAAAAAGGCGGCGACGAAAAAAACATCCACCGCTAAAACCGCCTCGGCCAAAGAAGCCGCAACTTCGGAACCGGCCAAGGTGGAAGAAACCGCCAGTGGGACAAATTGACCGAGCGCCGCCATCCGTCGCTACCTACGAAAGCACAGATCCTCGAATTCGTTAAAGAAACGCCGGGCCAAATAGGCAAACGCGAAATCGCCCGTGAATTCGGCATCAAAGGCGCCGCGCGGCAAGACCTGAAACAAATGCTCACTGAATTGCAGGACGAGGGCTTGCTGGAACGCGGGCGTAAACGGCGCCTTCGTCCGCCTGGCGCATTGCCGCCCGTCGTTATCATTGATGTAGTCGAGGTCAATTCCGATGGCGAGCCTATCTGCCGTCCCGCGCGCTGGGATAGTGAAGGCCCCCCCCCGCTTATTCATCTTACCGCCGGCAAACGCGGCGCGCCGGCGCCGGGAAAAGGCGACAGAATTCTGGCGCGGGTAAAACGCGTCAGCGGCGGTCAATACGAAGCCGAAGCCATTCGGGTGCTGGGAACCGGTCCGGGCGCGATCATGGGCGTTTATGAAGTTCACGACGGCGCGGGGACGCTTTCCTCCATCGACCGTCGGCAACGCACCACCTACCCCGTGGAGGCCAGAGACAATGGCGACGCTGCGCACGGCGATGTCGTCGCCGCCGAAATTGTGCGCGGTCGACGCGGACAACATGCGCGGATCACCGCGATCATCGGCCCTATCGATAATCCCGGAACATTCAGCCTGATCGCTCTTAAAAGCCGGGAAATACCCATTGAATTCGACCCGGAAGCCTTGGCGCAGGCGGAACGCGCAAAACCCGCGGCGCTGGAATTGGGCGCCAAGGGACTGCGCCGCGCGGATCTTCGCGACATCCCCCTGGTCACAATCGACGGCGCGGATGCGCGGGACTTCGACGACGCGGTCTGGGCGGCGCCGGATGAAGACTCTAAAAATCCAGGCGGCTGGCGCCTCATCGTCGCCATTGCCGATGTAAGTTGGTATGTCAGGCCCGGCGATGCGCTTGACCAATCCGCACGGGAACGGGGCACGTCGGTATATTTTCCCGACCGCGTCACGCCAATGTTGCCGGAAGCGCTGTCGAACGATTTGTGTTCGCTTCGCCCCGACGAAGACCGGGCGTGCGTCGCCGCGCATATCTGGATCGACAAACACGGCGCCATATTGCGCAGCACCTTCGAGCGCGCGCTCATGCGGTCCACCGCCCGGCTTACCTATGAACAAGTCCAGGCGGCGCATGATGGCGCGCCGGACGACCTGACTGGCCCTCTGGCCACTCCCGTGATCGCGCCGTTATACGGCGCATACGCGACGCTGGAAGCCGGACGGGTCAAACGCGGCACGCTGGAAATCGATTTGCTCGAACTTCAGATCGTCCTTGGCGATGACGGCCACATCGGTAGAATCGAACCCCGTCCCCGCCTCGACAGCCACCGGCTAATCGAGGAATTCATGATTACGGCGAATGTCGCCGCCGCAAAGACCCTCGCCGCCAAAAACAAACCCTTTCTTTATCGCGTACACGAACCGCCGTCCCTCGAAAAACTCGAAGCCTTGCGCGAATCCCTCATGGGCCTCGGCTACAAGCTCGCCAAAGGCGCGGTGAAAACCTCGGACTTCACCGGCATCATCCAACAATCGGCGGCAAAAGGGCAGTCCAGGCTGGTAAACACACTCATTTTGCGCAGCCAATCGAAGGCGGTCTACACACCGGACCTCGAAGGACATTTTGGTCTGGCGCTTAGTCAATACTGTCATTTCACCTCACCCATCCGGCGTTATCCCGACATTATCGTCCATCGCGCACTCGTGGACGCCTTCCATCAAGGGCCCGGTGGGTTGACGAACGAGGAAGCGGACGATCTAGAGGACATTGGCGACCAATCGTCGATCACCGAACGCCGGGCGGAATCCGCGGAACGCGACGCCAAGGACCGGTATATCGCCGCCTTTATGGCCGAACATGTCGGCGCGAAATTCACCGGTCATATTAGCGGGGTCGCTCGATTCGGTTTTTTCGTCACGTTGGACGACACCGGCGCGGACGGTCTGGTCCCGGTCAGCACCTTGCCCTGGGATCGTTACTTTCACGAAGAATCCGCACACCGGCTGGTTGGTCAGGAGACCGGAAACGCCTATAGCATGGGCGCGGCGGTTACGGTGAAGCTGGCGGAAGCGAACGTGCATACCGGCGGCTTGGTGTTCCATGTCCTTGAGGGTGGCGAAACCCTGAAGGTGACGGGAAAGCGGAAAATATCGAATTCTTCCCGGAAATTCACTAAAAAAGGCCCCAAGGGCCGCAAGCGTCGGCGGTAATTACTTAGAACCACTATGGAAATTTGGTGAATCTGGTCTTACCTTAATGTATCGACAAGGAAATACTGAATTCATTATGACCGACGCCACACAATCCGCCGTCGCAATAGGTAGCATTACCCGCCCCTTCATCGGCAGGATGCACCGTGCGTTTAAAGTCGCCGCCATTGGCGCCTTCCTGTTTGCGTCGGCTTGCGCGACCGCACCGGTCACCCCCCACAAGACCAGCGCGATGCAAGAAATGTTCGCGCTGGCTTTTTCCGACATCCATGACATTCATCTCGACACTATCGCCATAGACACCTTGGCGTTGGGCGGCCTGCAAGGCTTGGCGCTTATCGAACCGGCGGCCGAGCTAAAGCGAAACAGGGATGATGTTGAATTTCTGTTCAACGGAATCTTAATCGGGAAAACCGGCGCGCCTGACGCCAATGATAGTAAGGCATGGGCGAATGCCGTCGATACGTTGATAACCATCGGAAAACAGTCTTCCGAGAAATTAAAAACCGCCGATGATGAACGAATATACAAAGCCGTTTTTGCAGGACTCCTGAAAAAGCTGGACCGGTATTCGCGCTACGCCGGCGCCAAACTTGCGCGCCGGAACAGGGAAATGCGGGAAGGGTTTGGCGGTGTCGGCATATCCATCAAAGCCGAACCGGATGGCGCACGCGTCGTTAAGGTTTCCACGGATTCGCCCGCGTCAAAAGCAGGGCTGCAAATCGGCGACCTGATAATCGACATCGACGGCGTCAAAACTCGCGGACGAACGCTAGGGGAAATCGCCAGCCAAATACACGGCCCTGTAAACAAAAAGATCACGATTAAAATTCAACGCATATCGCTGGATGCGCCGATAATGGCGACAATGCAACGCGTTCGCGTGATCGCAAACACCGTTCACTACGCCGCCAGGGACGCGGTGGCGTATATCCGCGTGACGAGCTTCAATCAGGATACAGCAAAGCAGCTAAAAGGATCTGTACAAAAAGCCCGCCGCGAACTTGGCGACAAATTAATAGGTCTGGTCCTCGATTTACGGGACAACCCGGGCGGGCTTTTGGACCAGGCCGTGGATACCGCGGACCTGTTCATTGTTCGGGGCCGCATCAGCACGACAAAAGGCCGACACCGCGATAGCCTCCAACGGTTCAACGCGTCGAACGGCGACATCAGCCACGGGCTTCCTATCGCGGTTTTGATGAATGGCGCGTCGGCGTCAGCCGCCGAAATATTGGCGGCGGCCTTACAGGACAACGGGCGGGCAATTTTGATTGGCAGCAGCAGCTTTGGCAAAGGCACAGTGCAAACGGTGCTGCGACTACCCAATGATGGAGAACTGGTCCTGACATGGGCGCGCCTGTTGGCGCCTTTGGGTTACAGTCTAAACGGCCTTGGCGTGTTGCCGAATATTTGCACCAGTAACGCCAGCGACGTGGATAGCGTTTTAAAAGACGCGCTTGGCGGCAATTTGGAACGGAGCCGCACCGCGCTTTCCTTGCGCCGGAGCGCCCGGGACGACAACGAAACAGCAAGCAAGGCCGCGAAGGCGTCATGCCCATGGCGGCCAAGCAACGGCTCGGATATCGACATCGAAGTTGCGAAGCGCATTCTCGGTTCCGGTAAATTGTACGAACGCGCGGTTGTCGTATCCGCGCCAATCGCGGGGAGTTGACGATAATGCCGGATGGAACGAGCGGAAAAATGACCGACCGCGAACCGCGGCGCGCGGCGCCTGCGAGGCCGAGCGACGCCGCCAGCCTCATCGTATTGCGGGGACCAAACGATCGCCTGGAAGTGCTTTTGGGCCAACGGCGCAAGGACGCCCGATTCGCACCGGGCGTTTATGTGTTTCCCGGCGGCCGCGTTGATCGTACGGACGGCGCGCACGCCAAGCGATACCCGGTTCGCCCGGATGTCGTCCAGAAAATTGGCCGCCATTGCCCACCCCGCCGCGCCAACGCCCTGGCCTGGGCGGCGATTCGGGAAACCTGGGAAGAAGCTGGTTTGTTGGTTGGCGAATCAGGCGATATCGAAAATTCCGACCTATCGCCAATACATGCGGCGTACGCCGAGGCCGGTTTAACGCCCAGCGTCCACAAACTTGATTATATCGCCCGCGCCATTACCCCAACCAAAAGTCCAATCCGCTTCAACACACGGTTTTTCCTAACGGGCGGGAATGAAACCTTCGGCGACCTGCATGTATCGAGCGAGTTGGAGGATATTGGCTGGCGGTCGGTTTCGGAAACGCTCAACGAACTGAAAATCATGAGCGTCACCGCCTTCGCCTTGCAGGAAGCCATTACTTATTGGCGCGAATCGCCTGCGCCTGATCCAAACCGGCTCGTTCCCCGTTTCACGCATCAGGCCGAACCGCGACGAATATTGTTGGAATAGACTTGACTTGAAACCACGACACGATAATTTGCCCGCCTTGGGTTAACGACACTACACGAGGATTTCGTCCATGGCGAAACCAAGCACGGTTCTTATCAAAATGGTTAGCAGCGCCGATACGGGCTACTACTACGTCACGAAAAAGAATCCACGCACCAAGACTGAAAAGCTCGAATTGCGTAAATTCGACCCGGTCGTGCGCAAGCACGTCCTATTCAAGGAATCAAAAATAAAGTAAAGACGCTGAGCCGTTCGTGATGGCCGGTTTGGCCCGCGAACGCGTTTAGGTCGTCTGGTCTTTTGAGGAAACCGCCGACTTCGGCGGTTTTTTCATTTTCCCGATTTAACGGCCCGGTTTAATCAAAGACACAATTCAGAGACGTTAATCCCGGGCGCTTTATTCGACGAAGGCCGCTTCCCGCGCTTGTGGCTGGGATATGTCGTACATTCCCGACTCGGTCCAAACGATGGCTTTGTTCCGGCCTGTTCGTTTGCCATGATAAAGCGCCTCGTCGGCCCGCCCAATCAACGCGTCGGTTGTGTCGTCAACGCCCAAGGCCCTTGTCACGCCAATGCTCAACGTGATGGACAATTCGCCGACCGGCGCGGAAACCTTGAACGGCTCGCCCGCCACATTGGCGCGCAACCGCTCTGCGACCGACATGGCGATTCCAAGGTCGGTGTCCGGCATGACAACGACAAATTCCTCACCGCCATAGCGCGCCACGGTGTCGAAGCTGCGTAAATTCTTGGTGACGCGCACGGCGAGTTCGCGCAACACCTCATCGCCGACGCCATGACCATGGGTATCATTGACGCTTTTGAAGAAATCAATATCGAACATCATGAGCGACATGGCTTTTTCGCTAAGCTGCATGCGTTTCAACTGGCCGTCCAGATGCGCCATCAGATAGCGCCGATTATACAAGCCGGTCAGACTATCCGTCAGCGCCATTTCAATACTGCGTTCGTAATTGGAGCGCAGCCGACCCTGATACCGCCAGCGGCGGATTTGCGTTCGCGCCCGCGCCAACAACTCGTTGGGGTCAATGGGCTTAATCAAATAGTCATTAATGCCCAAATCGAAACCCTTGGCCAAACGTTCGATTTCGTCTTCCTCCACAACCAGCAAAATTGGAATTTGCCGGGTCTTGTCGGTCGAACGCAAATGCGAACACAAGCGTAGCGCATCCTGTTCCGAAAGATCGAGATTGACGATAATCAGATCGAAGTCCTCATCGATCGACATGGCGTAGGCGTCTTCAACGGTGGTCGCGGTCGCAACCTCATTTTGATCCCATTTCAGAGTCTCAACCGCCTGTGCCGCCGCCACAGCGTTATCGTCCAGGATCAAGACGCGGGCGTTGGTGGCGTCTTCGTCGGCGATCGGGCGTTCATCGCGCATCGCGCCGAGCTGGTCCGAGGTCTGCTCGCGCATACCCCATTCGTCCATCATCATTTTCAAGCGAACCAGCGAGCGAACACGGGCGAACAGCGCCATGTCGTTCACCGGTTTCGTCAGAAAATCATCGGCCCCGCACTCAATCCCGCGAACACGGTCCGATGCTCCCGACAACGCCGTCACCATGACGACGGGTATGTGCATGGTTTTTGGGTTTTCCTTGATCCGCGTGCAGACTTCAAACCCGTCCATTCCCGGCATCATGATATCCAACAACACAATATCGGGGGGATGTTCTTGAATCATTTCAAGGGCGGCGGGACCGTCGCTCGCGGTTAAGACCTCAAAATATTCGCTCGTCAGTTTCGCTTCCAGAAGCTTAACGTTCGGCAGCAAATCATCAACGACGAGGACGCGCGCGGACATCGTTTATGTCAATTCAGGAATTTTTGAACCGTCAGAAGAAAATTATTCACCGAAATCGGCTTGGCTATATACGCCTCGCAACCGCCTTGGCGAATTTTTTCTTCGTCCCCCTTCATCGCAAAGGCCGTCACTGCGATGATCGGAACGTGCGCGAGGTTATCATCTTCCTTGATCCACTTGGCGACTTCCAACCCTGACACTTCGGGAAGCTGTATATCCATGAGGATTAGATCAGGCACTTCCTCGCGCGCAATCTTCAAAGCCGCCATGCCATCTTGTGTTTGCAAGATATCGTATCCTTGCGCTTCCAAAAGGTCATGAAAAAGCTTCATGTTGAGTTCGTTGTCTTCGACTATAAGTATTTTCTTTGCCATGGAGTCCAAACAACAGTAATTCATTTAATAAATGGTAAACTATATTCTCGAATATTCACACATTATTCGATCCATAATATGCGAAAAAACAAAAATCGCGAAGCCAATGTCACCACACTATGGTTATCGAGCGAAAGGCGAGAAAATTCAAGCAATGTTATGATATTTTATTTGCGATGCGTGCAACTTCGCACGCGCCAAGTCAACGATGGGATGATTAATGCGCATTGGCGTGGACGTAGGCGGCACTAAGGTCGAGGCCGCCCTGATGAATTCGGATGGCGAATTGATCGTGAGGCGCCGAATCGCGACGCCCCGTAACGACTACGCCGCCGCCGTGGGCGCCATAACCGATATTGTCCGCGAGGTGGAGAGACAGGCGGGGCAGCCCTGTTCGGTCGGATTTTGCATTCCGGGAACAATTTCTCCCGCCACAGGTAAAGTGAAAAACGCCCACAATTCCCCCTTTAACAACCATTTCCTGGACAAGGATATCGAATCGGCGCTGGGGCGGCCTATCCGCATGGTGAACGATGCGAATTGCTTCGCCTTGTCCGAAGCCATTGATGGCGCGGCTGCGGGGGCGAACATCGTTTTCGGCGTAATTCTGGGAACAGGGTGCGGCGGCGGCGTCGTCGTCGACGGAAAACCCCTGATCGGAACAAACGCCATCGCCGGAGAATGGGGCCATAACATTATGCCCTGGATGCAGGATGACGAAGTTCCAGGTCTTCCCTGCACCTGCGGGAAAACAGGCTGTATCGAAACGTTCCTGTCGGGAACAGGCTTCGCGGCGCATCATCTACAGGAGACCGGCGAAAGCCTGACGCCAGCGGACATCGCCGCGCGCGCATTCAAAGGCGACGAGGTTTGCGACGCAAGCCTGACGCGGTACGAAAACCGTCTGGCGCGCGCCCTGGCCAGCGTGATCAACCTGATCGATCCGGACGTTATCGTCCTGGGCGGCGGCGTCTCGAATATCGAACGGCTGTACGAAAACACGCCGCGATATTGGGAAGAGTGGATATTTTCCGATCATGTTTCCACTCGCCTAGTCGCACCAAAATTCGGCGATTCAAGC
>JABJJH010000545.1 GCA_018660965.1 Rhodospirillaceae bacterium
CCATGGCGGCGTCGGCGTCAAAAGGCGTTTCCTTGTGCCCCCACCCATTGAACCGCCAGTCACACCCCGCGACAACGCCGTCGCGATTTCGGATGAATGTCGGGCCGGTGTCGCGGGTCCAGGAATCATCCATGGGCATCGGCGCCACGGCTACCGCCTCGCCGCAAAACTCGCGCGCCTGGCCGACCAAATCGGGCCGCGCCAGCATCGTCACCGGCTCGAACCGGGCGATGGCTATGGCGACATCGGCAAAGGTTCGCCGCGCCGCTGGTAAATCAGCGCGCCACAAACTGTCCCGGCACGGCCACGCCATCCAGCACCGTTCGTGCGACGACCATTCCGCCGGCATCGTATATCCGTCGCTCGCGGGAACCATCAAAGCGCCCATGAGACCAACTTGCGCGACATGTTTTCCATTGGTTGATACTGGTGGTTAGATACTAACGATCAAATACTGGCGGCAAAACGCTGACAAACGTTGACGCGCCGTCAGCTGGGGATTTGGGGAGGAAGCCGCCGACAGCGCGTCAAAAGGAAGACGTCGATAGACGCCGGACTCCGCGCGAAACCACCAACGTCACGAACACAGGCGGCAACGGGAAGCCTGTTTTTATGCTGCGCCAACATAGCACGAATTCCGCGCATTCCCTAATTTCCTATGGCGGCGCAAACGTCATTTCGCCAGAACATCCACCGCATCCGAATAAGACAAATCCAGGTCCCGGGCGACCGCTTCGAATGTCAATTGCCCCCGATACACGTTCAGCCCGTTGCGCAGATGCGGATCCGCATTCAACGCCGCCTTGAATCCCTTATTGGCGATGTCGATGGTGTAAGGCAGCGTCGCGTTGTTTAAGGCGAAGGTCGAAGTGCGGGCGACCGCGCCGGGCATATTGGTCACGCAATAATGCACCACGCCGTGCTCAACATAGGTCGGCGCGTCATGGGACGTGGGACGGGAAGTTTCAAAACATCCGCCTTGATCGATCGCAATATCGACCATTACCGAGCCCGGCCGCATCCCCTTCACCCAATCCGCCATCACCAGTTTCGGCGCCGCCGCGCCCGGCACCAGCACCGCGCCTATGACGAGATCGGCGTCGACCACATGGGTATGGATCGCGTCCACGGTTGAATAGAGCGTATTCAATTGACCGCCGAACCGCATGTCGAGTTCGGCCAGGCGTTCAACCGATTTATCCAGCACGGTGACCTTCGCCTCCATCCCCATGGCCATGCGCGCGGCATTGATCCCCGACACGCCGCCGCCAATGATGAGCACCCGCGCGGCGGCGACCCCCGGAACGCCGCCCAGCAACACGCCGCCGCCGCCCTGTTCCTTTTCCAGATTGTGCGCGCCAACCTGGATGCTCATACGCCCGGCGACCTCGCTCATCGGCGCCAACAGCGGCAGACCACCCTGTTGACTGGTCACCGTTTCATAGGCGATCCCGACACAGCCCGACCCCAGCATCCCTTCGGTCAAGGGTTTGTCAGCGGCGAGATGCAGATAGGTGAACAACACCTGACCATCGCGCAGCATGTCGATTTCAACCGTTTGCGGTTCCTTGACCTTGACGATCATCTCAGCGCGGGCGAACACGTCGGCGGCGTTTCCGGCTACCTCCGCCCCGGCGTTGCGATAGTCGTCGTCGCTGAAGCCGATGCCGCCGCCCGCATTCGTTTCGACCAGAACCTGATGACCGTGATGGGCTAGCTCGCGGACACTGCCCGGCACCAACCCGACACGATACTCTTGGGGTTTTATTTCCTTGGGAACACCGACAAGCATGACACCCTCTCCCTAACGCAATGATTCAGCATTGAAATTCTCGAACAGTGTAGCAGCGACCCGGTCAATCACACGTGCCCAATCTTCCCCGGCCCCCTTTTCCCCAGCGCCCTGGCGGAATAATCGCATCGATGGGTACCAGGGACTGTCGTCGCGGTCGCGAAGCCACCGCCAATCCGCCACCATGGGCAAAAGAACCCAGACAGGCCGTCCCAGCGCGCCCGCGAGATGCGCCGTCGCGGTATCCACTGTGATCAAGAGGTCCAGCGCCATCAAAGCCCGCGCCGTGTCCTGAAAGTCATTCAGGTCATCCCCCAAATTACGGAATCGCATGTCGGGCGGCGGCGCCTGGTGGGCCGCCGGGCCTTTCTGCACCCCATAAAAGGACAGGTCCGGGCGGACCAGGGGCGAAAATTCTTCCAAGGCACGGCTTCGGTTCAAATTGTTGGCGTGGCGCGGGTTTCCCGCCCATACCAGTCCGATTTTAGCTCCCGAATCGGCATCTCCCGAATTAGCATCCAACGCCATAGGGGCCGGGGCTGGTACATACGCCGGAAAATCGCCATTGGGGACGCACTTCAGAATTCCCGGCAAACTCATCAAGGCGCAATGATAATCGAACGAAACGTCGTCGCCCGGCGCGACAACCCGCGACACGCCCCGGACGCCGCTGAACAACCGGTGCAATTGCGGCGCACATTCGACCACTACCCGGGCGCCAAGATCGGCGATATTACCCGCAAACCGCACGAACTGAATGGCGTCCCCGAACCCTTGTTCCGCCCAAAGCAGCACCGTTTTTCCTTCAACGGATTCGACGCCTGTCCAGTGTCCCACTGCGGATCTATGGCTGTGTTCGGCACGGCGCAGGCGCCACTCGTGTTCAGGCCACCCGTTTTGAAAATCACCATTCATCAGCAGCAATTGCGCATGGGATAGGTGCGCATCGGCGTTTTCCGGGTTCATGGACAAGGCCTGTTCAAAAGCGTCCTGAGCGTCGGCGTATCGCCCAATCTCGCGTAACGCGACCCCAAGGCTATTCACGTAATCGGCGTGTTCCGTATCCAGACGACAGGCGGATTGCAAAACCGGGATCGCTTCCAGCGGTCGCGCGAGGGCGACTAGAGCCCTACCCAAATTGCTCAACGCGCCGGGGTCATCGGGACGAAGCTCCAAAGACCGGCGCAGGGCGTCTTCCGCCTGGGCGAAGCGTCGTTGATCTGTATAAAGCAAACCCAAATTATTGTGCGCATCGGCGTCGTTCGGGTCCAGCGCGACGGCGGTTCGCAGCGCCAATTCCGCATCCTCCAAGCGCCGCAGGGCGCGAAGCGCAAGACCGAGACTGTTGTGGTAGTTGCCAACGTCCGGATTTAGGCCAATCGCGGTTTCGATGCATCCCACAGCAAGATCGTTCCGCCCCTGTTGATGGTGCACCAAACCAAGCAAATGCGACGCGTCGGCGTTGTTCGGATCAGTTTCCAACAGACGCCCATATGCGGCCTCGGCTTCGGCCAACCGCCCGGCGCGATGCGCCTCCACCGCTTGTTCCAAGGACGGCGCCGTCATTAGTCCGCCGTCGGCGGCTGAATGCCGGTCAATAATGCAAACGCATTATTTGGCATTTTACCGGGCAAGGGTTTCCGTCCGCCATGTTCAACCTCGTCCGACGGGCGCTTCCGTATGACGAATTCAATCCCCGCTTCCCCGACCGGGGTCAAGGTTTGGTCAAATCGCGGTAGGCCGTACCGATGGGACCAATGCAACAATTCTATTTTCATTACATCGGCCTGTTCACCCAGTGTCGCGACCAATTCAACCAGGTTTCGGGAAACGCTGCTCCATGATTTCATTTTGAAAATCGTGAACGTCCATTTGTGATCGGCGTTATAGGTGCTCGGGAATACACCTTGTTCGTACAAATCCTCATCCGGCACGGTCACCACCAAATGCCCGCCCGGTTTCAAAATTCGAAACCAGTTGCGCAGACCAATTTCGGGATCGACAATATGCTCCAGACAATGACTGGAATGCACGAAATCGAAGGTTTCGTCCGCCAAACCCGTCATGTCCTGCGCGTCGCCATCCTTCACATCCCAAACGCGAACGCTGCTTATCAAGGGGAATAGCTCCACGTACATTGACAACGGGTCGGGCGCACCACCGATATCAACGCTATCGCCGCGAAAATACCGTGTAATAAAATTCGGCTCATTAAGCCGCCGCATGACTGATTTACTGCATTCCTTCATTTCCTGTCGGGCCTTTCAAACGCCAATTCACGCGGAATGGCGATCATAGCGGATTCGCACGGCGTTGCGTATGGCGAGAATACGGAAAATCGACTTGATTCTATGGCCTCAATCC
This sequence comes from Rhodospirillaceae bacterium, assembly GCA_018660965.1. Taxonomy (GTDB): domain Bacteria; phylum Pseudomonadota; class Alphaproteobacteria; order UBA8366; genus JABJJH01. Next base: position 4,157 of record JABJJH010000545.1, read on the forward strand.
TGTGGACTCGCCGCTGTAGAGTGAAATCTCCGAGAATATCATCGGCTTGGGAGTCAACGACGCATGACGGACAACCTGGAACGGTTGAAAGACTGGATCGGCAAGACGGAAACCGTCGAGGAACGCGCCAGCGCCGGACGTATTCAGGGACTCGCCGCCCTGCTGGACAAAGCCGATGTACCGCGCGAAGGCGACCCTGTTGGGCCCATGGGCCATTGGTGCTATTTCAAACCACGCGTCCGGCAGTCGGAAGTCGGCCCCGACGGCCATCCCAAGCGCGGTGGGTTCATGCCGCCTGTCCCCTTGCCCCGGCGTATGTTCGGCGGGTTTCGCACGACATACCATAAGCCTTTGATCCTGGGCGAAATGATGCGCAAGGAAGCCGAGATCAAATCCGTTCAAATCAAGAATGGGCGAACAGGAACCCTGGTTATCTGCACGGTCGCCAATCGATTCAGCGGCGAAGCCGGTCTCGCCATTGAGGAAGAGCATGATTTCGTCTACCGCGACAACCCACCGGCGGATGCGAAGGATAGTTCCGGCAATAGCGGCAAGACCGCCATGGCCCCGGACGATTTCCAGTTTTCCCGTGAAATTACGCCCGACCCCGTCATGCTGTTTCGGTATTCCGCCTGCACTTTCAACGGACACCGTATTCATTACGATTACAAATACGTCACCGAGGTCGAAGGCTACCCCGGATTGATCGTGCATGGGCCGCTCATCGCAACATTCCTCGTGGAGTTGGGCGTCGAGAATAACCCGAATCGAAAATTGACAAGCTATTCGTTTCAGGCGCGTGCGCCCTTGTTCGGGCATAACCCCTTTACTGTCGCGGGGAAGCCAACCGCGAGCGGCTGCGACCTGTGGTCCATCACGCCGGAGGGGCGAATTTCAGCCACCGGCGCCGTCGGATTTTCCTAAATACCGGCGATCACCAAAACTTTACCCAATATTGGTTGCGCGGCGTCACCACCATGATTGAGTATAGGGTCGTCGGACAAAGCGTTTGGCGTTGACGCTCAATCTTGAGCCCCACCTTGGTGACGATAATGAAACGACTATTGGTTCCGACGCTCGCGGGCGCTCTTCTGTTCCTTCTCACCACCCTATCCGCCAGCGCCGCCCAAGGCGCCCAGGGCAAGGGTGAGCGGGTCAAGATAACCGGCGAAGTCGTCGACAGTTGGTGTTACATCACCGAAATCATGTACCCGGAAGGCTCGGCGCACCACCAATGCGCGCTGTGGTGCGCCGCGGGCGGCGTTCCGGTCGGCATTTTGGCCGATGACGGTCAGGTTTACATGGTTCTAAAGCTCGGTTCCGACACCACGAATGTCGCCAACCCGACAATCATGAAAATCCAAAGCCATCGGGTCACCGTCAATGGCGACCTGTATGAACGCGACGGCATAAAGTATTTGTTGGTCGCATCGGTGCTTCAAGACGACGGTATCGTGAAAAAAACACACGGTGAATACGGCATCCAGCCTTTCGGGAAATAAACGAATGTTTCGAACAATCATCGTTTCAGCATTAGCGCTGTTGTGGCTAACCCCCAACCCGGTTCGCGCCGCCGAGGAATGGGGCCTGCCGGAAGAAGAAGTTGTCCGCTTCGAAGCCAAGGTCGTGGATATTCTGTGCGAATTGTCGGGCGATTGTCCGGCCCAGTGCGGCGGCGGCAAGCGGCAGTTGGGGTTGCTCAATGCGGAAGGCGTGTTGGTCTTGGCGCTCAAAAACAAGGTTCCCTTCGCCGGCACGGTCACGGAGCTAATCGATTTTTGCGGAAAACAGGTTGTCGCCGACGGCCTGTTCAGCACGAACCGGGGATATAAGGTTTTCGCGCTGCAATTCGTTCGCAAGGCGCCGGACGGCAAGTGGCGTGGCGCGAACCGTTTCACCCCCAAATGGGCGAAACAATTTGGCTTCGCGGCGAACGGCCCGGAAGCGGAACGCTGGTTTGAGAACGACCCCCGCGTCAACGCCATCATAAAGGCCGATGGCAAACTGGGCCTGGGCCCCGCAGTCGATGCGGAATTCCTCAAGACCCAGTAAGATCAAACGGCGCCGCCGCGCCCGTACATTCGGGCTCGCCGCAATTGGGTTGGCCGTCACCATGTCGGCGCCCGCGTTCAGCCATGAGAGTGGCCCCCAAGAACAGACCGCGACTCCCCCTTCACAGAACCACCCCGCCACCGCGCCCCTGCCTTTCGATTTCGGCGGCCCCTTCGCGTTAATTGACCATGCCGGTAATCCCCGAACAGATATGGATTTCCGGGGCGCATTCATGTTGGTGTTTTTTGGCTACACCCAATGCAAATCCATCTGTCCCGTCGGGTTGCGCCGCATGGCCCGCGCGTTGGAAATCCTGGGACCCGACGGCGCGCGCATCCAACCGCTTATGATTACGGTCGACCCTGATAACGACACGCCCGAGGCGATGCGGGCCTATGTCGGAACGATCCACCCCCGGCTTATTGGCCTGACTGGCGCCAGGGAGCAGGTGCGCAAGGCCGCGAGGGCTTATAACGTCGAAAGCCGTTTGGTGGGATCAGACCCCGGCGGCGCCCCGATATTCGCGCACGGTTCGTATTTCTTTTTGATGGCGCCGGATGGCGCGTTCGCGACGCTTTTGCCCCCCACGATTGGCGAAGAGGACCTGGCGCGTCTTTTGTCCAAATACCTGCGCCAACATCCCCAATAGAAAACGCCCCGGTCGGTGGGACCAGGGCGTTTCTTTTCGAGTAAGATACTTGGCGCTATCGCGTGCGCAGTCTGGGGTCGAGGACGTCGCGCAAGGCGTCGCCGAAAAGATTGAACCCAAACACGGCCAGGGAAATCGCCACACCGGGGTAGATTGCGACCCAAGGCGCACTTTCGGCGTATTCCTCCGCACCGCCTTGCAGCATCAAGCCCCACGCCGGTGTGGGCTCCTGAACACCCATGCCAAGGTAGGACAACGAGGCTTCGGTCAGGATCGCCTGACCGACGGCCGCCGTCAGAATGATCAAGAACGGCGCCATAACGTTCGGCGCCATGTGACGCATGATGATCCGCATATGCGAGAAACCACACGCGCGGGCCGCGTCCACATACGGGATTTCACGAATGGCCAGGGCGCTCGACCGCACAACGCGGGCGCAACGTGGAATAAACGGGATTGTGATCGCCGTGATCACGCTGGTCATGCTCGTTCCAAAAATCGACACAATGGCCATGGCCAGAATGATCAGCGGGAAGGCCATGAACACGTCCATGACGCGCTGGAAAATCAAGTCGATCTTGCCGCCGAAATAAGCGCTGCCGACGCCAAGAACCAATCCAATCGTGGATCCGATGACCGCACAGGTGAACCCGACAAACAACGCTGTTTGCGCGCCAAATATGAGACGGGTCAACATATCGCGACCGAATTGGTCGGTGCCCAGCAGAAACGTCGCGTTCGGCGGGCTCAACATATTTTCAAAGGAGTTTAGTTCAGGGTCATGCGGCGAGATATAGTCAGCGAAGATCGCGCAAACCACCATGACCAACACGACCAGAAGTCCCGCCAATCCGAGCGGCTGTTTCCGGATCAGCGTTGCGATCCGTTCGCTCAGCGGCTTCCGCTCAGCAAGTTCCTCGATAACCGTTCCGGGACTAATTTCGGTAACAGACATATCTTGATCCCTCCCCTCAACTATACCGGATCCGTGGGTCTAACCACGCGTAGAAAATATCGACCGTCAAGTTTGTCACCACGAAAATGAAGGCGACCAGCATGACCAATGCCTGCGTCATCGAATAATCGTTATTTTGCACAGATTCGACAAACAACTTACCCAGCCCATTCAGGTTAAACACCTGTTCGGTAACAACCAGCCCCCCCATCAGGAACGCAAATTCAATCGCGATAATGGTGACAACGGGGAGCATGGCGTTCTTAAGCGCATGCCGGTTGATGATAACCTTTTCCAGGAGGCCCTTGGCGCGCGCCGTGCGCACATAATCCTCACGGAGAACTTCAAGGAGCGAGGACCGCGTCATGCGCGTGGCGACCGCAGCGTAGCGGTAGCCCGTGGCCAAGGCCGGCCATATAAGTTGCACCATATTTGCGCCAAGGTCCTCGAACGGCGACACGTATTCAATTGGCGGCATCCATGGCGTTCCAAACCACGCCTGGGTCGAGATCAGGAGGCCCAGAATAATCATGATGCCGAGCCAGAATGAAGGGATGGCGATCCCGGCGATGCTGAACGTCCGAACCACATAATCGATCCAGGTGTCCTGCTTGATCGCGGATATGGTGCCCAAGGGCAAGGCGATCAACACCGAAACGACGGTCGCCATGATCGCCACCTGCATCGACAACTGGAACCGCAAACTGATTTCTCTCTCGATCGTCTGTCCCGTCCACATCGATTTGCCCAGGTCGAACGTAAAGAACCCGCCAATGAAACTTGCGAATTGCACGAGGACGGGTTGATCCAGTCCAAGGTCAGCGTAACACGCCACCAATGCATCCGGATCTACATACTGCCCATCACCCGCCAGACGCAATTCACATACATCGCCTGGGATCAGACGAAGTAAGAAAAAGATTAGACAAGCAGCTCCCAACAACGTTGGCAGCATTAGCAGAATGCGCTTAACGATATATTTGTACATCGGTTCTTCCCGTCCCATCGCCACCCTGGAATCCAGCGCAGCTTAACGTTTTTTAGTCTACGCCAATCCCGGTTGAACGAACTCGCTCATCGAAATTTGGCGACATAATAGCACAGTTACCCTAGGCGCTCTTCAAATTTCCGAACATGCCGCCCAGTGCCCGGGCTTCACTTCTCGAAGTTGAGGTATCGCCTGTGAACATCCATCCACCGCTGATTCACACCGGGGATGAAACACGCACCCGCTTGGTGGGTTGATCGGACTTGGAATTTCACCCTTCACGATCTTGTGCTCACGCGTCGCTTCAAGCACTGGATCGGCAATCGGCACCGCGTCCAGCAAGGCTTTTGTATAAGGATGCAGCGGGTTTTCAAACAACTCGTCACAATCCGCCAATTCCACCATATGCCCCAGATACATCACCGCGACCCGTTGGCACAAATGTCGGATAACGCTGAGGTCGTGCGATATGAACAAGTAGGTAAGATTGAATTCGTCGCGCAAATCCTCGAGAAGATTGATGACCTGCGCCTGAATGGAAACGTCGAGCGCCGACACCGCTTCGTCACAAACAATGAATTCGGGATTGAGCGCCAGCGCCCGGGCCACCCCAACGCGTTGACGCTGACCACCACTCATTTCATGGGGATAGCGGTCCGAGAATTGTGGGCTCAAACCGCATAAGGACAATAGTTCCGCCACGCGACGGTTACGCTGCTCCTTATCGGTAATGATGCCGTGAACCCTCATGGGCTCACTGATAATTTCGCCAATTTTCATGCGGGGATTCAGCGAACTGTACGGGTCCTGAAATATGACCTGCACCTTCTGGCGAAATTGCAGCATATCCTGGCGGCTCAAATCGGAGACGTTTCGACCGTTGAAAACAATGTCGCCGGCGGTTTGCTTTTCAAGCTGCAAAATGCAGCGACCCGTCGTCGTCTTGCCACAGCCCGATTCCCCGACCAGACCCAGCGTTTCGCCACGGTGCATGGTGAAGCTGATGCCATCGACGGCTTTCACGTCGGCGACTTTCCGTTGGATCATGATACCTTCCGTAATCGGAAAGTACATTCGGAGATTGTTGACTTCCAGTATGTTATCGACCGGCGTTCCCGCCTCGCCCGTTTCCGCAACACTCATGTCG
>JABJJH010000594.1 GCA_018660965.1 Rhodospirillaceae bacterium
CAGCCGCTTGATGGCTTCCAGATTTTCTCTGAAACGCGGCACCCGTTCGCGCTGCGTCGTCCCGAATCCCTTGAATTCCACCTCGCGGTAACCAAGGCCGCAGCCAAAAATCAGCTTGCCGCCGGACATCACGTCGATGCTGGCGAGCTGTTCGGCGATATCGAGCGGCTTATGCAAGGCCAACAAAAGAACACCGGTCAGCAACCGAAGGCCCGGCGCTTCCGCCATGATGCGGCCGAGGAACGGCAACTGCTGGAATTCCTGCAACGGATAGCCCGCAAAATGCGAATTCTTCATCAGCGAGTCGAAGCCAAGCGTTTCCGCGAGACGGGCCTGATCAAGCTGTTCAAGGAAACCTTCGCGCATATCGAACCCAGCCGCGTATTGGGTGCGCATGCCGATACCGTATTGAATATTTTTGCTCATGGTCATGCAGTTAAAAAATATACTGCAGCGTAACCCAAGTCTTATTTGTATCAACGGATACGGATTGCGCATTATATTGTGCTTGTTCAAGAGAAATTGATACATTGCGAGTTAGCTTCAAGGCAATCTTGGTGCTCCACTCAGTTCCAATTTTCCCACTCGTTTGCTCAAAATTTAGGTAATGGTAAGCTCCGCTAAGCGTAATGCCTTCAAGCCATTTTACCGGCTCGAACGCATAATGAATTTTTGCATAAATGTCCTCTATTCCATTCGACGGCGTTACCAGCAACCGGTCAGTTACACCGTTGAAAGCATGCAAGGTCGCCAGCGGCGTCTGAAATGCATTCGTGCCGTTCCCGTCCATGGATTCATAGCCAAGTTTAATTTTTAGATCTCGGAGACGAACGCCCGGTTCAAACAAAAAATAATTATGATCGAAGTCGTTCGAATTATCTGCATGCGGTCGTTGATGGGCAATCTCAATCGCATAAAGAAGCGATAGGTCATGGTTAAAGTTAAAGTCCCAACGGCCTGTAAATCTAGCCCCGTAAGTTTTCGACGAAAACGCCGGTGCATTTTCCAAGTCCAGAAAATATCCATACCCGACCAATGTCCCAATCTGCAGACCACTGTACTTAACATTCACAAGATGAGAATTGGACTTGAAATCTCCGACTTGAGAATCGTCTCCAAAAATTCGATTTACATTGTCTATATAAATGTACCGCAGTGACGTATCATTAATTGATTGATTGGTAATGCTAATGGCGTCAAAAGTTTGCTCATTTTGACGAAACCCGACCGCCCCCACAAAACGCTGATTGTCGAGATTTATACGTTGGCGACCCAATCGAACGGCGGTATCAAAAACACCATCGAAATTTAAATAAGCCTGGTTTAGTTCCGTGATATTTGGGTCCGCGACAATCGGAAATTGACTCCGGGCGTTCACCGTGTCGTTGAATAGTTCATTGCCGATGGCTGATATATTTTCGAAGTCTAAAAGTGCGCTCAAGCCCTTATATCGTTGTGTTTCGAAACCGACCCGCGTTCGCAATGTGGATGCGCGCGCATACTCCGTAAAACCATCCTGATCAACGCCTTCGTAGCGATATCGGGCATTGATTATTGGTCGACTGTTGAGTATGGCGTCGGACAAGCTCTCGGAAGCTTGTGCAGTCGTTGGCAAGCCCATCGCTCCAAACACGCATAGGGTGATGGCTTTTAACAAGTCGTGTCTCACAGCTTAAGACTCCCAAGTTGCATAACGTCACCAACCAACGGATTATCGTTAGAACTACCGGCATGCTGGCCTCGTGTCACTGATGTAACGGCGTCATTTCGGATATATCCATCCCAATTTTCCGGCGTCGGCGTCACTAAGAGTTGTTCGCATCGTTCAATAAACAATTGAGACGCCTCATCTCCACCGAGACATTCTTTAGCCTGCTGAAACACTTCCAGAGCTGGTTGCCACCGATGGTTTCGATAGTGATCAAGCCCAATCTCAAATTGAACCATACCCTCTGCAAGTTCATATTGCAGCTCACCCCGGTCAAGAATTTCATATATTTTAACTGTGGTCTGACGTCCCTTTACAACACATTCATCAATTTCACGGGTGGCGAAACCGTCAGCAACCAACTCGTATGTTTCCTTACTAATCAGAATATTTGTGCCATAAACTTTATTCAGCGGTTCCAACCGGGCAGCAAGATTCACTTCATCACCCATCACTGTGTAGTTAAAGTGGTCCTGCGAACCTATATTCCCGATGATCATGTCGCCGGTGTTAATGCCAATCCCAATTTTAAGATTAAAGCGACCAATTTCATCCGAATTTTTATTGAGATCCCCGGTCGCTTCAATCATGCGCATAGCCGCCTCACAAGCCTTCGCGGCGTGATCGGCCAAAGGATATGGGGCACCGTACACAGCCATCACGCTGTCACCAGCATACTTATCCAATAAACCGCCCGTCTCCACGACAATATTGCTCATGACCGTCAGGAATTCATTAATCAGCGGAACAAGACGTTCAGGAGGCATGCTCTCCGCTATCGTGCTGAAATCTCGAACATCCATAAACAGAACTGTAAGATTTCTTTTTTCACCGCCGAGTTTTAGCAAAGTAGGGTTTTCGCAAAGTAGATCCACTAAATCAGGACTTAGGTATTTCCCGAATGCATCTCGCAACTTTCGAGCATCGCGCTCTTGGATGAAAAAACGAAAGATCATCACGCAACTGTATGACGTTACCCATGTCATAAGAGGCAACATTAAGTTCAACCAGATATTTCCAAATGCAAAAACTAATGTGTTTGCCGCCACATAAACGAGGCCAAGGCCAAGTGCTAATAAGCTAAGGTAATAGGGAGTTAGCCTCGCAGAGGCCCATCCCAAAAATACGCTGCCAGCAATAGCAATGGCTATTTCAATCAACCACATGAAATTTCGCCGAAGCAAGGATTCTTGGTTTAAAATGTTATCAATTACCGTCGCTAGACGTTCTGTTCCTGTGAGAACCGCCGAAAAGGGCGTAACGAAACTATCGACGACGCCAATAGCCGAAGCGCCAAGCAAAACAATCTTACCAGCAAAGGCCGATTTTGCTACGCGGCCAGCAAGGACATCCACAACCGAGTAAATTGGGAAGGTCTTGTTGGGGCCATGAAAATTTGTAATCAATCGCATGGAATTATCGGTCGGAATCCAAATGTCCCCGAGCTGAATTCCATCATTGAATTCAATACGCATTTCCTCGGGTTCATAACCAAGAAAAATGCGGGCCAATTGTAGGGAAAGTGAGGGGTAGAATTCATCCTTATACCGTATTACAGGGTACGAGAATCGAGCAACACCGTCGGAGTCAAGAGCGACATTTACATGGCCCATTGTAAGGGATGAACTTTCAAGGACAGAGATCGGCGGCAAAACATCTCGTGCAATAAGGCCAAGATTCGGATTCTGGTTATCAATGTACCGCACAGACTTAAAAGAATATTTTTCAAATTTTTTCTGGGAAGAGCTATTCCCCTCTCTAAGTTCATTGTTATTCGATGTGAACATAAATGAGTAAGGCAGAAGTACATTTCCTGAATTTTTAATGGCAATTGAGAGTAATTTATCTGGGTTCAACTGATCATCGAATGACTTCACTGTCTGCATCACGTCGTCAAGTTTCTGAACCCCATTGCGCGCAGAAATATCATTTCGCTCTTCAAGTGATTGACGGAGATTTTTTATGGGCGAAAGGTTCAGACTCCCTTGTTTTTCACTAAAAAGCAAATCAAGAGCAATGAGTTTTGCCTCGTCTTTATGCAGGCGGTTAACAATATTTGCAAATATTTGACGGCTCCACGGCCATCGCCCCAACTCTTGAATGCTTTTTTCATCGATTTGAACAATTGCAATTGGGCTCGAAGGTGGCATAGCACCCCGAATTTGAAATCGAAGATCCAGGAATGCTCCCTCTAAAAATTTCAGTATCTGAAAATCTGCAAAACCAAGATACAGCCCAACCACCAACAGAGCAGAAAGAAAGCTGACCGAGATCTCAGAAAATTTAAAACGGAATTCCAACAAAATATTCCCGATTTACGCTTGCGAATTTTTGCCGCTTGGACCTTTTTAATCGATTGTCGTGCACCCTACATAGTCTGATACCTTTGCTTGTCCCCATTTCTTCTTAAACGATAACACCTCGTCAAGTTTGACGACGGTTCCTTCTCCCTCGGTCAAAATCAATTCCCCCTCAATTCCTTTGTTTCCACTTTTTATCGAAACCGTTCCATTGGCGACAAATATGGACGTAGATGACTCCGATGCAAACCCCATCCAGTCTGTCCCTCGAACAGCGGATACAGCCGTGGCTGTTTGAACTTCGAAGCGGGAATTTGGCAGAAACTTCGACACGACCATCCGGAAAATACCCTCAGGAATCGTGATGAACGCACTTCTCTTTTTCTGTTTTGGAGAATACACATATTTGGATACCCTCATCGTAGTGTTCGCGCCAAGGCTGACCATTGAATCGTCGAGAAACTTCAACTTAATTTTTGAATTTTCACCTGTTTTAAATATGTCCCGTTGATATATCGGTGAATTGAGTAAAACTGGCTTCATTACTTCTGCACCATCTCTAATAACACTCGCAGTTCCTTTTAAGGCCGCTACGGTTCCAACTGGCGCATTTGGAGACGCCTGTGCGGATGAAATTTGGTGCAAAAAAATTAAAGAAATTATAACCTGGAAAACAATCGTATGAAACTTTCGGCCGCAAATGCTGATTTTCGGCATACTTAAATCTCCAAAAATTTGGTCCATCGCTATTGCGCGGCCTTTAGACCGGAGCGTAGAGCGCCCAAAGCTTTAACAAATTTTGACTTACAACTTTCAACGCTCGAAGTTTGTCTCTCGCTATCTGATTCGACCACCCAACAGTCGTACATCGCCTGAGCCCGCGCCGCATTATTCGGCGAGATTATGCGCCCCGCGTCAGCAACAGCGACAATCAATTGTGCCCGACCGACTTGCAGTTTATTCTGTTTACTCGGCGCAATGTTCCACGCCTCTATTGTTTCCGGCGCAACTGCGTTTCCGCGTGCGGCTAAACGCGCTTTCGAGGCAAAAAAGCTGGAAGTAAAGATATTGCCTTTTCTTTCCTGCTCTTCTGCTAAAGCTAAATACTCTGAATGTAATACTGCATTGATGCGCGGCCCAACTGGGGCCATCTCTTTAACTGATTTGGAGTCAACTAATAAACACCCAGAAAATATAGTAAATACTGGCAATAAGGCAAATATTTTTGAATAATATTTTGGCATAATTACTTCCAATGTAAAATTAATACACTCATATTAATTTCTCAACTTTTAGGGAAATTAAAATTACCCTGCACCGCTGAATTTACCCTGTCAACGATGCCAAAACAAAGATTGCTCAATCGGGCATTAATCGAACAGCGCCAAATCGATTACGTCGCCCATCCTGCAATACCCCAGATCGCTCGGGTGAAGTCCGTCGCCGCAATCGTAGATCGGCAGCATCTGGGTCGGACATTCGGGGTCACGCAGCGCTTCGTCAAAATCAGCGACGCCGTCCAAGTCGTCGCTTTCGCGGATCCAATCAATAACCGCGACCCGGTGCGTCTCGCGAACCGGGTTCCAGGCGCCGGGCAGGAATGTTTCGTTGCCAAACGGCGTCAGCGTGGCGCCAATCAACTTGATACCGCGCGCCTGCGCCCGCAAGGCCATCTGGCCGAGCCCGGCGATCATCCGTTCGGCGGTGGCTTCCTGTTCCGGCCTGGCGATGCGGTTGCGCAAATCATTGGTGCCCAGCATGACGATAGCGTGCGTAACCCCGGGTTGCGCCAGCACGTCGCGATCAAACCGCCGCAGCCCGCTGTCGCCGCGCAGATCATGCAAGATCCGATTGCCGCCGAGTCCCTGGTTCATCACCCCGAATGGCCGTCCGCCCTTCCGTTCGACCAGGCGGCGGGCAAGCTGGTCGGGCCAGCGGTTGTAAGTGTCGTGGGTTGAAATATTGGCGTCGGTCAGCGAGTCGCCGAGCGTCACCACGCCGCCGGTTTCTTTCGACGCCAGCACGTCGACGCCGCTGACGAAGAACCATTCATCGGCAATCTTGCCGACCGGCATCCTGGTTTCCGCTGCGAAATTTCCCGCCGGCGAAATGTAATTGGTCTGCCGCGCATAACGCCCGGTGATTTGAAACCCGACCGGGATATCGCCGGGCAGATAAAGCGTTATGGCCAAATCGGACAACGGCTTCACGTCGAGTTTGACCGAGTCGCTGATCGCGAGCGCGCCCGCAGCGACAATCGCCGACTCGGCGCCGCCAAAAGTGAGCTTGCGTTGCGAACCCGGCACAATCGCCGGACCCTCGTCCCGAATGCCGACATAGGCGGCGCCAATCTCAAGGTTGCCGTCTCCATAGGCGTTCGAAACCCGAACCCTAAGGGTATCCCCGCCAATGCTGACGCGCGGGTTCATCCGCAATGTGATGTTGTTGAAGCCTAAACCGGATTCGCTCGGCGCCGGAGAAGTGGTCCAGGCGCCGACCCAATGCCTATTATTGTCCATCGGTTGTCTCCTCCCCAAAACCTAGTACGCAACTCTTGATCCACCTCCATTTCCCGTAGGCGGACGAGCGATAAATTCAACGATCATTATGCGCTCAGGATCGCATCGATCTCCGTAAGGTTTTCCGCTGTCAATTTCCACCGGGCTGCGGCGGCGTTCGAGGCCATCTGCTCGGGCCGCGACGCGCCGGAAATGATGCTGGCGATCACCGGTTGCGCGCCAAGCCACGAAATCGCCAACGTCAGCAAGTCGTAACCGTGGTCACGCGCATATCCGTCCAAATTTTCCAACAAGTCGAAATCCGCGTTGACGAAATCCGGGTCGTCCGTCAACCGGCTGCCTTCCGGCGCCGCATGTCCTCTTTTGTATTTTCCGGTGAGCAGCCCTTTCGCAATCGGGTAATAGGGCAACATCGCGACGCCATGGCTTTCGCAAACCGGAATCAAATCCGTCTCGACTCCCCGGTCCAGCATGCTCCATGCATTCTGGGCGGTGACGAAGCCTTTCAGCCCCATCCGTTTGGCCTCATCGGCCGCTTCCTGCATTTGCGCCCCTGACAGGTAGGAACATCCGTAATAGCGAATCTTGCCGTCGTTCACGAGGTCCTCAAGCGCCCCCAATGTTTCGGCGATCGGCGTTTCCGGATCGGGCCGGTGTTGCTGATAAAGGTCAACCCTGTCCGTCTGAAGTTTGTCGAGACTTTGATCGATGCTCGCGCGGATGTTCTCCGCCGACCCCTTCTTCTTGTCGGTTGTACGTGAGGCCGGTAGGCCGAACTTCGTCGCGAGAAACACCTTGTCGCGTTTCCCCTTCAAGCCGGTCCCCATGTAAACTTCAGATTTTCCGTCACCATAGTTTTCCGCGGTGTCGAGAAAATCGATCCCCGCCTCGATGGCGGCGTCCAGGACGGCGTGCGTCGCCTTTTCGTCGATGCGCCGACCAAATGAATTGCACCCGAGCCCCACCAGCGAGACTTCCAGTCCCCCTTCACCGCCAATATTTCGTCTTTCCATGGCTGGTCAAAACTCCTGCAATGTGTCTTCGGGATGCATTCTAGTGGCGCAACCAAAACGGATGATACCCATCCGTTTTGATCAGTTGCCCCACCAGACCAGCATGATTATCAACCGCCGACCAATTGCGGCACAAGCGGATTCGCGGGCTGGCGCTTTTACACGGCGACCGCCGCTTTCTTGCCACCACTCCGTCCGGTGGCTACGCTAACCTGCAAAATCAGATTGTAGGCTTGGGGGAGCCATCCATGATTTATTCCGTAGAACTGAACTTCAGCGATCCCGACCGTGAAACGGAGTGGAACGCTTGGTATGAAACCTACCTGGTGCAACTCGTATCGCTGCACGGACTCAACACCGCACAGCGATTCCGTGCGGTCGCGCCGGAGACGGTGACCTGGGAATATCTGGCGCTCTACAGCCTCGACTCTCTTGATGTCTATGAGAGTGAGGCCTATCGGAATATCGGCGGGGGCGGCGTCGCGAGCCGCAAGTATACGGAATCAATCAGTCGCCGCCGCAACGTCTATGAGGGCATCGACCGCTTCCCAGAAGTCACGGAGACGGGACGTATTTTGTATTGCGAAGACGCGCCGCGCGGGTTCGATCTGGCAGACATATTGTTCCTGCCCTTTCAAGCCGCCACCGGTCGGCGCAAAGCGGGCGCGTCGGAAATCGATGGCCAACCCGAACGCCGCGCCATCGCCATAAGCAACGCGGCGACCGTCGAGCGTCTCAACCTGACCGCGATGGAAGGGCTCGCCGTTTACGCGCCTATCACCAAACGACATGAATAACGACGATGCCGAACATGTCGCCCGCACTTCGGCCCGTTAAAAAACATACACAGCCAGACAGGCCAGACAGGCCAGACAGGATAGACGATGATGGATATTAAAGGGCAAGTCGCGATCATTACGGGTTCGGCGTCTGGATTGGGGGCCGCGACGGCGCTGCAACTTGCGGCCAAGGGATGCAATGTCGTGATCAACTATTCGCGCAGCGAAGCCGACGCGAAGGAAACCCAGGCCGCATGCGAAGCCGAAGGGGTCGAGACCCTGTTGGTTCAGGCCGATGTCGGGGACGACGCCGAGTGCCGACGGATGGTCGCGGAAACCATGGCGAAGTGGGGCCGGATCGACTCGCTGATCAATAACGCCGGAACAACGAAATACGTTCAACACGACGACCTGGAAGGACTGACGCCGGAAGATTTTGAACATATTTTCCGCATCAACGTCTTTAGCGTCTATCAAATGATCCGCGCGGCGACGCCGCATTTGAAAGCGGGGAGCAACGGGGCCGTCGTCAACATTTCCTCGATCGCGGGGATTACCGGCGGCGGCAGCTCGGTCGCCTACGCCGCGTCAAAAGGGGCGCTGAATGTGATGACCCAATCGCTCGCCCGCGCGCTGGCGCCGGAAATCCGGGTTAACGCCGTTTGTCCGGGTTTCATCGGCACGCGCTGGTGGCGCGACGGTCTGGGCAGCGAGGAAAAATATCAGGCCCGCGTGCGCAGCGTGGAACAAAATTCTCCGTTACGCCATGCAAACACCCCCGAGGAAATCGCCGAGACCGTGGTCTGGTTCGTCGAAGGCGCGCGCTGGGTTACCGGTGAAACATTGCTCGTCGATTCCGGAAACCATCTCTTATAAAATATGGCGCTACGCTTTCTCCGACGCCATATCCTGGCGGCGTTGCTCGGTGGCGGCGGTATCGACGCCGCCATCCGCCATTAAAACTACGCCGTAATCTCGGGCCGCGCCTTCGGGAGACACATACCCCTGCGCGACATCAGCGACCACACGCTCGATTTCGCGTTCCCAGGCATTACCATATCCACCACCACCGCCACTGGTGACCCGAACGCGATCACCGGGCAGAAATGTCGTTTGGTTCTTCAGCATCGGGAATGTTTCACCAGATGCTCGAATCACTTCGAGGCCACCGGTCGCACCCTCCTTGCCGCCCCGAAGCCCCCATGGCGCGCATTGGGTTCGCTCGAACTTTGTCGTCATGCTGCAGGGATGCAACACCGTGTACATTTTCTCGACGCCCAGTCCGCCGCGATTTTTACCGGGCCCGGCTGAATCGCATCGAAATGTCTTTGAATCTATCCGGTAAGGATAACTGGCTTCCTGTCGTTCGACGGGCACATCCAACGTATCGCCGTGGGCATTGGACCTGAACGGCCCCGCCCCATCATCGAACATCGTCGCGCCCCATCCACCGCTCACTGTATCCAGATTCTGGAACAGCGCCCCGGTTTCCGGATGCGTTCCAAAAAAGGCGTGCACGCCATATGTCCCGTGATGCGCGGCGGCGACGCGGTCGGGAAACACATCCGCCATGGCGCGAAGCAACGTATCGACGACCGTCGGGATCGTGCTGCCGGACGCCCCTATTGGCGCTTCGGGCCCGGCGCTGAGAAACTTACCGTCGGGAATTTCGACACTCAGGCGGTCGTAGTCGCCTTCCGTCACCGGCGTATCCGGCGTGCAAAGATATTTCAACGCGATCCGGGCGGCGGCGACGGCCCCGCCATTCCGGCCCGCATTCAATGGCCCATCAAGTTGGTCCGCGAGGCCTGAGAGGTCAATCGTCACGGTCTCGCCATCCGTACGCACCACGACGTCTATTGGTATGTTCTTCCCGATATTAATGCCGTCGTCATCGAGAAACGATGACGCTCTATATTCACCAGGCGGCACATCCTTTAAAATTTTCGCCACCGACGTATCCGCATCCCGCCGCATGGCGGAAACGGCCTGTTCGATAGCGTCCGGTCCATATTTTTCGCCGATGTCCCGCATAAGATCGCAGCCCATCATGCAACCGCCAATTTGCGCTTCGAGGTCGCCGAGAAGAAGCGTGGGAAAGCGCGTGTTGTATTCGATCATGCGGAAAATTTCGGCGACGCGTTTCCCCCGCGATATCAGCTTCACGGTCCGGAATTGCACACCTTCCTGCCAAATTTCGGTTGCCGTGCTGGATGAGCAGGACCCGACGACGGAACCTCCAATATCGATCCAATGCACCAACAACGCAAAAAAACCGAGCAGTTTTCCGTCCACACGGATCGGCGTGTAGGCGACGACATTGTTGAGGTGTTGCCCCATCGTCCCGGCATGATTGGTGATGACGACGTCACCGTCTTCCAGGCCGTCCGCACCGTAAATTTCCAGTCCGTCCCGCACTGCCGTTCCAAGCGCGTTAGCGACGAATATCAACAAGCTTCCCCGTGATTGCGTAATCATTTCGCCAGTTGGACCAACAATCCCAACGGCGTAATCCTTGTATTCCTGAACCAATGGGCTGAACGCCGTTCGTTCGATATTTTTTTCGATCTGATTGGGAATAGAGATCAATTCGTGCCGGACGATCTCAAGCGAAATGGGATCAACCTTCGCCCCGGCGTCACTAGAATGCGCCGTTTGCCGTCGCACCGCCATCACCGTCCCCCGCCATCTTGGTCATTGTTATTCATCAATGGCGTCCTTCAAGGTCGCATCGGATCCAGATTTCACCCAATTTACCAATCCAAAATTCATCGCCAGGCGCGACAACGGTCGTTGCGCTGTATTCTTCGATGATCACTGGCCCGACGGACGAAAAGCCGAGGGGAAGGTCAGTGCGCGCATAGACCGGCGTTTCAATTCGAGCTCCCGATTCCTTGAAGTACACCTGCCTGCGGCTGATCGGCGCCGGCGGTTCGTCCCCCTGTTTGCATTCCGCACTCGCGGGCGATATTTGCGCCAGGTCGGGTTTTTCAGTCGCGACCGTCGCGCTCACACGCAAACCGATCATTTCAATAGGGCAATCGGCGTTCAAATGCCCATACCGGCGCCGATACATTGCTTCGAAACCAGCCGTGACCGAATCTACGGTATCATGACCGGATAAATCAATTCGGACACTATGCATCTGGCCCTGATACCGCATTTCCGCCTGATGATCGAAGCGGATGCTTTCGACGCCAATTTCTTGGGCCATGGCGGCCTCCGCCCGAATTTCCAGCTCGCTAAGGATACCGCCCATTCCAACCACCCCCGCCTCGGATACAGCTGAAAGATAGGTTTGGGTCATATCCACACGCGGTTCCGCCAAAAGCATCCCAATGGACGAAAAATTACCCGGTTGCGGCGGCACGATTATATTCGGAATACTCAGGCTCCGCGCTAGTTCGGATCCAAACAAGGGGCCGCCGCCGCCAAATACGAATAGATGAAATTCGCGAACGTCATGGCCACGTTCTATCGTGATTTCCTTGATCGCGCCGGACATTATCGTCGTGACGAGTTCGATGATCCCATGCGCGACTTGATCCACCCCATCGGCGCCAACATATCCAAGCGGCGCCGCCACATGATCGCGAATCGCCTCGTTGGCGGCTTCCGTGTTGATGGCCAGTTTTCCGTCCATGAAGCTTCCGGAACCGATTCGGCCTAAACTAACGCTGGCGTCGGTCACCGTCGGTTCCACGCCACCGCGCCCAAACGATACCGGGCCCGGCTCGGACCCCGCGCTGCGCGGTCCCAGGCGCAACCGGTCATGTTCGTCGATCCACGCGATGGTTCCGCCACCGGCGCCGACTTCCACAATATCCAGCACCGCCGTGCGAACAGGGAATCCCCGCTCGTATCCACCGACATAATAAGCTGGCTGAACCTCGAAGCGGCCCTCCTCGATAAGCGCGCATTTAGCGGTCGTTCCGCCCATGTCAAATGCGATTACCCGATCAAGCCCCAGCGCCTTGGCGTACGCGCTGGCGCCGATGCAACCGCCAACCGGCCCCGACTCCACCATGGCGACGGGCTGTTCGAGCGTCCGCTCAACCGTCAGCAAACCGCCGTTCGACCCCATCATGTAGAAGGCGCCGGTGAAACCTTGTTCCTGCATGCGGTTTTCAAAACCCAAGGTGTAGGTCCTCATTTGGGCGCCGATATAGGCGTTCGCCGCAGCGGTCGAGGTGCGTTCGTATTCGTACCATTCGCCGCTGATTGATGTTCCCGTTGTAATGAAGACATCGGGCAGTAATGACCTCAAACGCGCCGCGACAGCGTTTTCATGGGCCGGATTGATATACGAGTTGAGTAACGAGACGGCGATTGCGTCAACGCGTTGCTTGGCAAGTTCCGCCGCGAGTCTATCGACCTCTTCCAAATCCAAAGGCCGCAATACTTCACCGCGGGCTCCGATCCGCTCATTCACCTCAAAGCGCAACGCCCGCTCCACCAGGGGCGGGTCACGGCGGAACGTCAATTGGAAGGGCACCGGACGGCTGGCGCGACCAATTTCAAGCGCATCTCGAAATCCCTGGGTGGTCACCAATGCCGTGCGGGCGCCGCTGCGTTGAAGAAACGTATTTATGACGTGCGTCGTTCCATGTTTAACGACGGCGGCGTCCTTCAGCGCGACATCGGTTTCCTGGATCGCATCAAGCACCCCATTAACCAGATCAGTATAATTCGTTAGCGTTTTACCGAATAGGATCGTCCTGTTTTCGGTGTCATGGACGGCCAAATCGGTAAAAGTTCCACCTGTATCGGCGGCCATTAGATATCGCATTCGGAGCGCCCCACCAACAGACTCTCTTTTCCGCCGCGAGCATGAGCAGTCGCGCCATTTCCTCGGGATGGTTCAGCATGGGGTAATGTCCCGCTTCCATTTCATGCCAGTCGGCGCCCAGTTTTTCCGCCGTTCGCCGTTGATGCGCTTCCGGTGGATTGACGCTCAGCGCGCAGCAAATAACCGTGGCGGGCCATGATTGCGCCCAGAACTTGTCCAGGTCGACGAAGGACGCCCCCTTTGGATGCATGGTTGCGCGTTCAATAGCCCAATCCAACAGCGGCGGCTCGAAATCACTGAACAACCAACTCGCCATCCTTTCGCGGTTTGGTCCCCGTGCGAATTC
>JABJJH010000507.1 GCA_018660965.1 Rhodospirillaceae bacterium
AACCGGGCGCAGCAGGACGGCTTTTTACCCTATGTCGAGAACGGCACGGTCATTCTGGTGGGCGCGACGACGGAAAATCCGAGTTTCGAACTGAACCCCGCCCTGTTGTCGCGCGCTCAGGTCTTCGTGCTAAACCGGTTGGACGACAAGGCGATGGAGGCGTTGCTGGTCCGCGCGGAAGCCGCGCAATCCCGCCCCTTACCCCTGGACGAAGATGCGCGGATCGCGTTGCGCGCCATGGCCGATGGTGATGGACGCTTCCTGTTTAATCTTGCCGAGGAACTATTCGCGCTAAAGCCTGGCGAACCGATGGACCCGGCGGGGCTTGCGGCAACGGTGCAACGCCGCGCGCCCGTGTATGACAAGGGGCAGGAAAGCCATTACAATCTCATCAGCGCACTCCATAAATCGCTTCGGGGGTCGGATTGTGACGCCGCGTTGTATTGGCTGTCGCGCATGCTCGACGGCGGCGAGGACCCGCGCTACATCGCACGGCGCCTTTTGCGTTTTGCTTATGAAGACATCGGCATGGCGGATCCCCAGGCGGCGGTGCAGGCGTTGACGGCCTGGGAAACCTACGAACGCCTGGGATCGCCGGAAGGGGAGTTGGCGTTGGCGCAAGCGGTGATTTTCCTGGCCACCGCGCCAAAATCCAACGCCGCCTACCGCGCCTATGGGGCCTCGCGGAAACTGGCCAAGCGGGAAGGATCGCTTATGCCGCCGAAGCATATCCTCAACGCGCCGACGGCGTTGATGAGCGACCTGGGTTACGGCGCGGGCTACGCTTACGATCATGACGCACCCGACGCATTTTCCGGGCAGAATTATTTTCCGGACGGCATGGCGCGGGAAAATTTGTACCAACCGGTTGAACGGGGAAACGAACGCGAAATCCGCAAACGGTTGGATTACTGGGATAAACTTCGCGATCAGAAAAAGCCCTCGGGGCAAAACCAACAGGAGTGACGGCGGCGCGATGAATATGATACTCGCAATCGCGGCGGGCGGCGCCGTCGGCGCCGTGGCGCGACATTTTGCGGCGGCGCAAATCGGCCATTGGCTGGGGCACGGGTTTCCCTGGGGAATCATGATCGTCAATATCGTGGGTTCCTTGTGCATGGGCGTTCTGGTGGAAACGCTGGCGCTGACCTGGTCGCCGTCTCAAGAGGTGCGCGCCTTTCTGGTGGTTGGCGTGTTGGGGGCGTTCACGACGTTTTCGACATTTTCACTGGATGTCGCCTTGCTGTACGAGCGTGGTCAGATCATGGCCGCCGCATTGTATGTCGCGGGGTCCGTTACGATCTCCGTGTTGGCGCTTTTCGCCGGTCTGGCGTTGATGCGGAGCCTTCTGACATGACTGAAATTAGCTCCAGAACCGTCGCGCCGGACGAGGACGACTTACGGTTGGATCGTTGGTTCAAGCGGCACTATCCAGATGTAGGACACGGGTGGCTGCAAAAATTGTTGCGCACGGGCCAGATCAGGGTCGATGGCAAACGGGCGAAAACCAACCTGCGCCTGTCACCGGGGCAGGCGATCCGTATTCCGCCGCTCGATGCGCCATCAGGCAAACCGGGGGACCGCGCCGCCGCGCCTCGCCGTGAAAAACCATCCCGGGACATCACGGAGGCCGATCAGGAATTCGTGCGGTCGCTGGTGATCTACAAGGATGACGACCTGATCGCCATCAACAAACCTGCGGGGCTGGCGGTTCAAGGCGGCACGAACACGCGGCGCCACCTCGACGGGTTGCTTGATGGCCTGATGTATGACCTTGGGGAGCGTCCCCGGCTGGTGCATCGATTGGACAAGGACACCAGCGGCGTCATGCTGTTGGCCCGCAATCGCGTGGCCGCCGCGCGCATGGGAACCACATTTCGCCAGCGGGAGACGCGAAAGATTTACTGGGCGGCGGTCGCCGGCGTTCCGGAATTGTCACAGGGGCGCATCGATGCGCCGTTGGGAAAATTGCCGGGCCGGGCCGGTGAACGGGTCGGCGTCGATGATGTGAATGGCAAAAGCGCGGTGACACTGTATCACGTCATGGACAGATCGGCCAATCGGCTCGCCTGGATCGCGTTCTGGCCCCTGACCGGGAGGACGCACCAGCTTCGCGCCCACGCCATGGTTTTGGACACGCCGATCCTGGGAGACGGCAAATATGGCGGCGCTGGCGCCTTTCTGACGGGTATCGAGATTCCCCGGCAATTGCATCTTCACGCGCGGCGTTTGGTGACGCCGCATCCGTCCGGGCGCGGCGTTCTGCAGCTTGACGCCGAAATGCCGCCGCATATGAAAAAGACCTGGGCTGATTTTGGTTGGTTCGAACCGTCGACGGAAGAAGAGATCGACCCGTTTCCCGAGGAGGCCTGATCCGATATGGCGAATTCCAAGTCACTTTCCAGTCCAGCGCCCCTGATCGTGTTTGATTGCGACGGCACGCTTGTGGATAGCCAGTATGGGATCATTGCGGCCATGGAGGCGGCGTTTCGTGCGCATAAGCTCGATATCCCCACGGCGGGAGATGTGCGCCGGGTCGTCGGATTGCCGTTGGACGCCGCTATTGAAAGGCTGCTGCCGAACGGCGCTTCAGTCGATATAGATCGTATGGTCGAGGCCTACCGAAACGCCAGCGACGAGCGGCGGCGCCTGGACGCGGACGAGGAACCGATGTTTTCCGGCGTGCGCGAGGTTTTGGCGGCGTTGGCGTCGTCGGGGTACGCGCTTGGCGTAGCGACGGGAAAGTCGCGGCGTGGCCTGCATGAAACCTTACGCCGCCATGATCTCGCCGATTATTTTCAAACCCTGAAGTCAGCCGATGACGGACCCGGCAAGCCGAATCCGGCGATCCTTCGTGACGCCATGAGCGAAACCGGCGCGGCGCCGCAGGCA
>JABJJH010000302.1 GCA_018660965.1 Rhodospirillaceae bacterium
ACCCAGCGCGCCCACCTCATCATTGGCGGCTTCCCCCCCGGTTCCGTCGCCGGGCACGACATGGATTACGCCCGCCGGCAACTCCTGCAATCCCTAAGCGTCCCGGACCATCTCGCGGTCACGGTCGCGAATGATTTCCAGGACATCGAACGCTGGCTGCCCGGAACCGACCTTCTGATAACCTATGTCGCGGGTCCCTACCCCGTTGGAGCCGGGAATGAAGCGCTGCAAAAATGGCTGGAGAACGGCGGGCGCTGGTTCGCCCTGCACGGCACGTCCGGGGGAAAGGCCGTCAAAGGCGAACACGACGGCCGCGCGGTCAAAAGAATGGTCAAGGGCGAGCATCACCAAACCCTGGGGTGCTTTTTCCTTAATCACCCGCCGCTGTGCGAATTCCAGGTCGCCGTCACCGCCGACCATCCCGTCACGCGGGGCCTGCCCGAATCCTTCACCGTGCAGGATGAACTCTATTTGATTGAACTTCAGGATCCCGCCGCCAGCCGCATTCTGTTGACGACGGAACTGGAAAAAGACCCCTCCCCGCCCGGATTCGGGTTTTTCATCGACGAAGACACCGCCCTGCAACCCGACGGCAAGACCCGCGTGCTGGCCTACGCGCGTAACGTTGGTCGCGGCGAAGTCGTCTATGTCGGGCTGGGCCACTGTCACGTGGGCCGCGACGACTCCCCGTCGAAAGTGGATACAAGCCTCCATCCGGACGGAACCATGCCGCCCGAGTTCCGGGGCGTCTGGGAAACCGACGCCTTTGCGCGCTTGCTGCAAAACGGCGTCGCGTGGGGACTCGACAGCCGCTAACAGCGACTTGGCCCGGCTACGCAGTGGGCTTCCACGCAGACAGTCGACCACCGCTGATGAACGCGCTATGGTCGGCCATCAAGTGGCGCTTCATCGTTATCACAGGCAAAGGAATTCATCGTGGCGGATAAAATCAGGGTCGGAATTGTCGGGGCAACCGTGACGCCAGGGGGAAGCGGCTGGGGCGCCAAAGCCCATGTGCCGGCGTTACAAACGCTGCCGGGCTATGAACTAAAGGCCGTTTGCACCGCGCACGAGGAAACCGCGAAGGCCTCGGCCGAGAAGTTCGGCGCCGACCTCGCCTTCCACAACATGCAGGAGATGGTCGCGCACCCCGATGTTGACCTCATCACGGTCGTCGTGCGCGTGCCCTTGCACGAACAATTGGTCATGGCCGCGATCGAGGCGAAAAAGCCCGTGTGCTGCGAGTGGCCCCTGGGGGCGCATCTGGCGGAAGCGACGGCGATGGCGGACAGCGCCAAGGCGGCCGGGGCGCCGACCCTGGTCGGGTTACAGGCGCAAAGCGACCCCGCCGTGATGTACGCCCGCGATCTGGTCGCCAACGGCGATATCGGCGACATCGTCACCGTTAATTTGAGCGTGATGGTCGGCGCGATCACCGAGCGCGGGGATGGCCGCATCTGGCAGGGCGTTCGCGCAAACGGCGCCAACCCCATGACCATCCCGGGCGGGCACTCCATAGACGCCCTGTGTTACATCCTGGGCGAATTCGCCGAGGTCAGCGCGCGGGTGACAACGCGCATCGACATGTGGAAACACGCCGTCACGGGGGCGGACTTTCCCGTGGATGCGCCGGACACCGTCACCGCCGTGGGACTGCTGAAAAGCGGCGCGGAGGTGTCCTACCAGGTGGCCAGCGTCCCGCACAACGCGAGCGGCACGCGCCTGGAGATTTATGGCCGCAAGGGAACCCTGGTGCTGACCACCAAGTCCGTCAACATCGGCCCCAGCCAGCTCCACCTCGCCATCGGCAACGCGGCGATGGCGGAAATAACCCCGCCGGACAGCTACCGGCTCATCCCAGAGGACATGGCCGCCGGACCGGGCAGAAACGTCGCGCAGGCTTACGCCCGCTTCGCCAAGGCGATGCAGTCGGGGACAGCGGACTCGCCTGATTTCAACGACGCCGTTGTGCGCCACGCGCTGATCGACGCCATGGAGCGGTCGCATCGCGACGGCAAGGTCATCAAGCTGGCGTAGCGCCGCGCCGGGACGGGATGGTTTCAATGCCGTGGTGGGACGCGGGTCGATTTCCACTTTCGCGCCGTCGTGGTCCGCTCCGCCCTCTATAGCTGAAAGCCCGGACGTCGCAGCCGACTTCGCATGTTGACCCTGAGCGGCCCTCGCGAGGTTCAAAATTCGCGCTCCCCAACCGTCAAAATCTCGTCGCTTCACCGCCTTCAATTCTTCATCCTGAAGGGGCGTCAGCAATCTCCGATATAACCCCCGTCTCGACGGCATGCGTATCGCTAGCCAGGCATTGTAGTTCCTGGCTAGCGACACATTTTGGCTTTGTTACTGTTGCCTTATCCTCGCGCTTCTACTTTTCGCACCTCAGACAATTACTGAACTCGCCCACATTGTGCATACACGTCCAGACGTGTTTGAAAGGACTTAGTGATAATAATATCCACAACTATGTTGTCATTAGACACACGGACATTCCAATCATTGCCGCTGGATCGGGTGCGTAAAACCTTAACGAACCGAGGATCGCCCGATATGGGGAGAACGCCAGTCCCAAAGCCCGAAATTTGATAACCACCCCCTGTAACACGGTGCGTTGATGGACAGGTGGCGGATAGGGAGAGGGACCCTGCAGTCAAGCCTACTGAAGGGATTTCCTGTGTCTCGGTCACCCTCAGTGTCGAGAGAGATCCGACCCCGGCACTGACACTATCAGGCTCGCATATCACACTACCGTTGGAATTGATCTGCCGGATTGAGGAGCCGGGCCCGCATACCCCGAGGACGCGGTTCTGCTTCGCCGCCAACTGGGTCTGCAGAGAATTCAGCTGAGTCAACAGTGAGCCAACCAGGCTTTGCAGCGTTGAGATATCCCCGTCGTTGGCGATGATGCGGAGATTCAGGTTCGCTATCTGGGCCTGGATGGCGTTGATTAAATTTTGTGTGACTTGATCGGCCAGGAGAATGGCGGCGATATCGCCTTCGTTATCTGTCACCCGAGCCTCCAGGAGCGTGAGACGGTCGTCCAAGGCCTGTATTAGTTGAGCCAGAAAATCATCCGCAGCCTGCAGCGCGTCGATATCACCCTCATTCTCCGCGACGCGGTCTTGCAACAGATCCGCGGCTGTTTGGATGGCCGCAATTATAAGGTCCTGAGCGGCCTGCGAGGCCACGAGGTCGTCAATTTGATTCTGCAAATCGCCCACCGCAGCCTCTAGATCCGACCGCAGCAGGTCGATATGTGACTGCAAAGTCTTAACCGACATTCCCCAAGTAGAATGCCCTTTCTTGCATGTTGTCGATGTTTTGTGCCCCGAGCAAGCCGCCTGTACGACTTTCGCTGTTGTTTGGGCACCTGACCCAGGAACTGAGCGCGATTTCTG
>JABJJH010000421.1 GCA_018660965.1 Rhodospirillaceae bacterium
CGGCGCCTGGCGGAAGGCCGACAAGCTCATCAAGCAATTGTCTAACGATTTGTTGATGGGGCATGTTCTGCGCCAACGGCTCATGCATCCCACGGCGTACCGTTCCAAATATAAAGAACTAAAACTCTGGATGGACCATTACGCCGATCATCCCGGCGCCATGCAGGTGTACCGGTTGGCGCTGCGGCGCCAGCCCAGGGGTTGGCGGTCGCCGAAACGGCCCATCGTCGCAAAAGCACGCGCCGCGAAACCTGGAGGAAAACCAAGCGATGTTGCAGGAGTCAAGCGCGTGCAGGTAAGCCGCGTCCGGCGGATACATATGTATCGTTGGCAAAACCGGATCAAAAGTCTGATCCGGCGCGAACGGCCGACCCAGGCGCTGCGCGTTTTTGAAACCAAACGAAATCGCAAGCTGTTCACCGCGGCTCGATACGATCAAACTCTAGCGATCATCGCGCGCGGCTACTATCACGCGGGCAAAGATGAAAAGGCGATGGCGATCGCCGCGCGCGCGGTGCGGCGGTCTGCGCGACAAGCGCCGCAAGCGATGTGGTGGGGCGGCCTGACGGCGTGGCGGTTGGGTAAATTCGACGTGTCCGCCGACTATTTTGAACGTATGTCCACCGCGCCTGGCGTGTCCGGTTGGTCGCGTTCATCGGCGGCCTATTGGGCGGCGCGCGCCAATTTGGTCAATCGCCAGCCCCAGAAGGTGACCGCGTTGCTGCGCCGCGCGGCGGATGAACCACGAAGCTTTTATGGCGTTCTGGCGCAGCGTGCGCTAGGTGAAGACGCGACCTTCGACTGGTCCACACCTGTTCTGGGTCCTATCGAGGTCGCGCTGCTGGATCGCATTCCCGCCGCGAAGCGGGCGTTGGCCTTAATCCAGATTGGGCAAACGACCCGCGCCGAATCGGAACTGAAACGCTTTGCGAACAATCCATCGCCAGAGTTGACGCGGGTGCTGCTTGCCCTGGCGGACCGTGCGAATTTACCGGATGTTTCAATTCGCATCGGCGCCCGGTTGGAGCGGACGCGTGGCGAACGCTACGACGCTGCGCTTTTTCCGCTGCCCGGCTGGACGCCGGAAGGCGGATACAAGATTGATCGCGCGCTTATTTTTGCGCTCATGCGCCAGGAATCCAGGTTCAAGGCGACGGCGAAAAGCCGCAGTGGCGCGGCGGGCTTGATGCAAGTGATGCCTGCGACGGCGGGCTATATCAACAAGACCCGCTATCGCGGCGCCAAGCGGCGCACGCTTTACGATCCTTCGCATAACATCGCTTTGGGTCAGAAATATATCCAATACCTGATGGATAACCCGGCTATTGGGCAAAATTTGTTTTACACGACCACCGCGTACAACGCCGGGCCTGGAAACCTGAACAAATGGCGCCGGAAATCCGACTACCGGAATGACCCGCTGCTGTTTATAGAAAGCATCAAATCCCGTGAAACCCGGAAATACGTTGAACATGTGATGACCAATTTCTGGGTGTACCGGCTTCGTTTGGGGCAACCGACGCCGTCGCTCGACGCCGTCGCTGCGGGCGACTGGCCGGTATACATTCCGTTCGATCAGAAAAAGACAAAGGCGGCCCACAATGCCAATTAGCGACAAGCGGTCCTTCCTGCCGGTTCGTATCGCCATCCTGACCGTATCGGATACGCGGACGCTCGCTGATGACCGTTCCGGGGACACGCTGGTCCAACGGCTTAGCGACGCCGGTCACGTTCTGGCGGACCGCGCCATCGTGAAGGACGTTATCGTGTCAATCGAAGAGCAGTTGCGCGCCTGGATCGACAACCCGGAAATTGACTGCGTCATTTCGACGGGCGGAACTGGAGTGACCGGTCGGGATGTAACGCCGGAAGCGTTCGCGAAGGTCATGGAAAAGGAGATTCCCGGGTTTGGAGAATTGTTTCGCTGGATCAGTTTCCAAAAAATCGGCCCATCGACGATCCAGAGCCGGGCGGTCGCGGGCGTCGCCAACGGGACGTATTTGTTCGCCCTTCCCGGGTCGACCGGCGCGTGCCGGGACGCCTGGGACGAAATCTTTCAGCATCAATTGGACTACCGGTTCATGCCCTGCAATTTCGTCGAAATGATGCCCCGCCTGCTGGAAACATAATCCGCCAGCGCGGCGCCATCGTCGATATCGCGCAACACATTGCAATACGCCACGCCATGACGCCGATCGAAATTCGCGACCGTATCCGCCAACGCGTGTTCGCTGGACCAGCGGACCGGCGCGAAGGGCGACGGGGTGACAGGGCGCCGCCGGAACCCAACAAGCCAGTAACCGCCATCGGCAGCGGGGCCGAACACGGCGTCATGCGACCCCAGTTTCTGGAACGCCGCCTCGATATGGCGTGGCTGGATATCGGGAATATCCGCGCCGACGAGCACAACCGGTCCGTTGGATGCGGCCAGTTCCGAGACAAACTC
>JABJJH010000313.1 GCA_018660965.1 Rhodospirillaceae bacterium
AACGCGCCGACCATCATGATCGCCGAAAAAGGCGCGGCGATGTTGAAGGAAGACGCGCAGTCGCGACAAGGCGCCGCCGCGTGACATGAGCTACCGCATTGTCCCATTAACGCCAGCCGGCGAGCGCGTCATCACCGCCGCCAGCGATCTCATTGAACCTTTTCAGGCCCGCGCCGACGCGGCGGACCGGGCGAATGAGATTTGCGCGGCGAACTATGCAGACATGCAACGCTCGGGCGTCGCCGCAGCGTTCGTGCCGGAAGAGCTTGGCGGTCTGGGCCTGCGCTCCATGCATGACTGGATTTTAACGATTGCAACACTCGCCAAGGGCGATGGTTCCGCCGCGATTGCGATCAGCATGCATCTTTCGACAACGCGCGGTCAAGCTGCCCTGTATCGCGCCAGCGAAGCGGGTTCCCCGCCACATCTTCGAGCCCAGAGGATTCTCGAGGCGGTGGCGAAAGGCGAGATGCTCATTTGCTCCACCACGACCGAGCGGGGCACGGACAATCTTCATCCCCTCAGTGAAGCGGTTTGGAGCGAGGCGGGCTGGATTCTCAATGGCGCGAAGCACTTCGTCACCATGTCGCCTTTGGCGACCCACGTCGCGACCAATGTGCGCATGCGTGATGCGGACGGCGATCATATCGCCAACGTCCTGCTTCCCATGAATACCGAAGGGGTCCAGCCGCAAGGCGATTGGGACGCGCTGGGCATGCGCGCGTCAGGCAGCCAGTCGATAAAATTCGAAAACTGTCTGGTTCCCCATGACGCGTTACGCAAAATCGGCCCCTGGGGCAAGTGGAGCACGCCTGTATTGGTGAATCGCACCCTGGCGAATGCGCCTTTGGTCGCCGCGTTCCTGGGCATTGCTGAGGCGGCGTTTCAATATGCCCTCGATGCACAGTCGGCGCCATCGAACGACCGCGCAAAGGCGCGGCCCGGGGTGCATCACGCACTGGCGGAAATGGAAATTTCCCTGTCGACCGCGCAAAGCATTATGGCGCGGCATGGCGCGCAGTTGGACGACTTCATGGCGGCGACCAACGGCGGCGCGACCGCGACCTACGAACAGGGCCATGAATTGATGAAGGATTATCAGAGCGCGAAATGGGTCGTGAACCGGCACGCCATCGACATCGTGAGTCAAGCGATGGACTTAAGCGGGGGCGGCGGATTTCTGGCCCGTAACCCGTTATCCCGTTTGTATCGCGACGTCAGGGCGGGACCGTTCATGCAGCCCTATTCCCCAATCGACGCCCGTGAATACATGGGTAAGGTGATTCTGGGCGCCTACCCCGAAACGTGACGCCGGGCGCCGCCACGTCCGTGACGAGGCGGTTTGCCCTGTAGCTTTGCGGAGTGCCGGGCACCTGTCAGCCTGTCCCATTATCTGATTAGCGCGGGCCATCATATGGCCGTCATTGTTTCCAATTTTCGCCGCACTGCCCGATTATTCTAAATCTCCAATAGGAATTCCCGCTGGAGAAACCCATGAAAATTATCGCGCTCATCTTGCTGCTATTACCCATCCTCACCCGTATAGCCACAGCCGAACCGTCCGAAGCTTTGGCTATATTTCAACAGTATGAAACGCTAGAAGCTCAAGGCCGGTACGCCGAGGCTGAACCCTTCGCCAGAAAAGTGTTAGCGGTGGGAAAAGAAGCGTTCGGACCCGATAGCGAGACGTACGCTTCACTGCTCGATAATCTAGCGAGATTACACGACAAGCAAGGCCGTTACGCCAAGGCGGTGCCGCTTTACAAACGTGCTGTGTCAATCTTGCGGAAAGCCATTGGCCCCGATCACCCCGACATCATAAAACCACTCGTCCATCTGGCGGAACTAACTTTCAGGCTGGGACATTACGACGAGTCGGCGTCTCTGAATGAAAGAATCCTGGCGATCCGGGGAAAATCCCATGGACCCGATAATCCCAAGACCGCCCAGTCTCTTAATAACCTAGCGTCGGTGTACAAGGCTCAAGGTCTTTACGCCAAAGCGGAACTGCTTCACAAGCGTGCGCTGGCGATACGCGAGAAGGCGTTGCCGCCCGACGCCTCTCATATTGCGCAGTCACTCAACAACCTAGCGCAGATTTACCGGCTACAGAACCGCGCCAATGAAGCTGAATCCCTCTACAAACGATCGCTGGTCAATTGGGAGAAAGCATTTGGCTCCGACCATCCCTACGTCGCCCTGTCGCTTAACAATTTGGCGGGACTGCGCGCCCTGCAAGGACGCTACGATGAAGCCGAACGACTGCATATGCGCGCCCTCGTGATTTACGAGAAAGCTTTTGGCCCCAATCACCCTGATGTCGCCGAAGTTCTCGACAATTTGGCGGGGTTGCATTACCGGCAAACCCGCTACGCCGAAGCGGAGTCGAAACATAAGCGCTCGCTGGCGATCTGGGAAAAAGCACTCGGGCCAGATCATCCCCATGTCGCCAGATCGCTTAATAACATCGGGGAGCTGTACCGGGTCCAAGGCCGAAACGCCGAAGCGGAGCCCCTTCATATACGATCCCTCGAGATCTATGAGAAAGCTTTAGGCGCCAACCACCCTGATATCGCCGCATCGCTTAACAATTTAGCCCTGCTGTACGATAACCAAGGACGCTATGACGAAGCCGAACCTCTTTATAAGCGCGCTCTGGCGATCTTCGAAAAAAACCTTGGTCCCAACCACCCTAATATATCAATATTTCTCAACAATTTAGCGCTTTTACACGACAATCAAGGTCGCTACGGCGAAGCGGAGATACTTTATAAGCGCGCTCTGGCGATTTCCGAAAAAGCCCTTGGCTCCAACCACCCCAATGTCGTCACATTCCTTCAAAATTTGGCGCAGTTGTACGAAACCCAAGGCCGCACCAGCGACGCAAAGCCGCTTTACAAGCGCGCCCTGGCGATCCAAGAGAACACACCGCGCTAATCTCCCAGATCAATCATAGGCCCCCTACTTCGCCCGCGTGTTCAGCGTCGCCAGGGTGTAGCCCGCCAGATCGGACGTGGTTTCCGGGTCCAGGGTCAGGCCGCGCGCGATGAAGCGTTTTACCGTGCGGATTTGCGGGATGTCGTATTCCATCATGCGCGCCAGCAACGCGTCCACTGTTTCGTCCAGCGCGCTCGTGGGGACGACCCGGCCGACCAGACCGGTGGCGAGCGCCGTTTCCGCGTCGATTTCGTCCATGGAGTAGATCATGTCGGCCAGCGCCTTGGGCGAGACCTTGGTCAGCGCGGACATCGCCAGAGTCGGCGCGGTTCCGTGCGTCATTTCCGGCAGGGAAAACCGCGCCGCCTCCCCCGCGATGGCGACGTCGGACCCGCCCACCAGGGCGCAGCCGAACCCCAACGCGCGGCCTTGAATGACACTGATGATCGGCGCGGGGCAATCGCGGAACGCCTTGTACACCGCCAAAATGCGGGCCATGACCTTGCCGTGCAGCACATAGGCGGAATCAGGGGCGGCGCCGGGCGGTTTGCCCTTGCCGCGCTCACGCCCGGTGCAGAAATCCGCGCCGGCGCCGCGCAACACCACGGCCCGTAAATCGTCTTGCCTGCCCAAATCCTGCATGATGGCCGTCAGCCGGGTCAGCATCGCGTCGTTGATCGGGTTGCCCGATTTCGGACGGTTGAAAGTGATATGGGCGAACGGCCCCTTCCGTTCGAACTGTATTTGTTGCGCCATGTTCGCCTCATGAATGATTGACTTGAACCGTTACGCGCGGTGAATGGCGCGCCAGATTTTTTCCGGCGTGACCGGCATTTGCAGATGCGTCACGCCGTATTCGGACAAGGCGTCCACGATGGCGTTGACCACCGCCGCCGGGGCCGGGGTCGTACCGCCTTCGCCGCCGCCCTTCGCGCCCATCAGATTGGTCGGCGTCGGCACTTCGTTGTGCCCCACCGCGAAGGACGGAAATTGATCCGCGCGCGGTATGACGTAATCCATGAACGACCCGGTCAGAAGCTGCCCCGTCGCCGGGTCGTAGGCGACTTCTTCCCACAACGCCTGACCCACGCCCTGGGCGATGCCGCCATGCACCTGCCCATCGACGATCATCGGATTGACGACCGTCCCCACATCATCGACCGCCGCGTAGCGCGTGATGGCGACCGCGCCGGTGTCCGGGTCAATCTCCACCTCCACCACATGGCAGCCATTGGGATAGGCGGGCATGGGTTTGTCGATCCGCGCCACCGCGCGCAGCGGGCCTTGCAGGTCTGCCGGTAAATCCGTTCGTTCTTCCGCCGCCCGCGCAACGTCGAACAAGCCGATGCCCAAATCCGCACCCGACACCGAAAAATTTCCCTCTGCGAATTGTACATCTTCGACGGCGCATTCCAGGACATGGGCAGCGATGGCCTTACCCCGTTCGATGATTTCGTCGCGGGTCTGGCTGAACAAATGCCCGCCGACCCGCATGGTGCGCGCCGAATGCGACCCGGACCCGTCCTTGACGAAGGTGGTGTCGCCATAACGGTAGTCCACACACTCAAAGGGGACGCCCAGGAATTTCGCGCCAATCTGACGGAATGTCGTCTCGTGCCCCTGACCACTGGACTGTGCACCGATCACCATATCCAGACGGCCTTCGGGCAGCACATGCATCACCGCGCGCTCCAACGGCCAGCCGGTCGACGTCTCCACATAGTTCGCCAGACCGACACCCAACAAACGCCCCCGCGCGACCGCGTTCGCCTTGCGCGCCGGGACCCCGTCCCAGTCCGACAAATCCACCGCCATGTCCTGACTAAGCTGGAACTTGCCGCTGTCATAGGTCACGCCCAGCGCGTTGGTGTAGGGCAGCGCGGCGTCGGCAATCAGATTGCGGCGGCGCAGTTCGATCCGGTCGATGCCCATTTCGCTGGCGGCCAGGTCGATAATCCGTTCCAGGGTGAAGATCGCTTCGGGTCGCCCGGCGCCGCGATAGGCGGTCACCGGCGTCGTGTTGGTCCACACGCCCTTCGTCACCACATCGGCCAGGGGAATGTCATACAGGCCCGTCGTCACCGTCGGCCCGCGTGAAATGGGCACGAAGGACAACGCGTGGGTCCCCAGATTTCCGATATTTTCGGTGCGCATAGCGAGGAAGTTGCCGTTTGAATCGAGCGCCAGCTCAGCCCGCGTAATCAAATCGCGCCCGGCATAGTCGCCCAGCGCCATTTCAGCGCGCGACCCCGTCCACTTCACCGGGCGCCCCAGCCTTTTCGCCGCCCACACGACCAGCGCGAATTCCGGATACAGCGAATTGCGCGTGCCGTAGCCGCCACCGACATCCCGCGACACAACACGAATATCGTCCATCGGCGCGTCGAACGCGGCAGACAATTCCCGCTGAAACCGGTTCACGCCCTGCCCGCCCGCATACAGAAAATACTCACCGCTTTCGGAATCGTAATCGCCGACAGCGGCGCGCGGCTCCATCGGCACGCCGGTGACGCGGTTGTTGACCACATCCAGCCGGGTCACATGGGCCGCACTGGCGAACGCCGCCGCGACCGCTTCCACGTCACCCTTCTGGTCATCGACGCACAGATTATTCGCGGCGTCGTCCCACAGGCGCGGCGCGTCCGACGCCAGGGCGGCGATGGGCTCGGACACGGCGGGCAAGGGATCGTAATCAACGTGGATATGTTCCGCCGCGTCGCGCGCCTGAACGGGTGATTCCGCGACAATCAACGCCACGGCCTCCCCGACCCGGCGCACCTTGTCCATCGCCAGCAAATCGATAGGCGGATATTGAATGGGCGACCCGTCGCGATTTTTCAGCGCAACATCGGTGGGGTTACCCTGGGCGATCAACGGGCGCAATCCATCGGCGCGATAATCCGCCCCGGTCAGCACTGTTAGCACGCCGGGCATGGCCACCGCCGCATCCACATCGATAGTCAGAATTCGCGCATGAGCGTGATCGGAGCGCGCCACGGCGGCGTAGGCCTGACCGGGCTGGTTATAATCGTCGCTGTATTCACCCTGACCGGTCAGCAAACGCGCGTCTTCAACCCGGCGAACCGGATCGCCAATACCGCCGCTGTCCGTCGAACCGCCTGCTCCCCCCGCCATGTCTACACCCCCAACAATTTAGCCGCCGCGCCAATCAGAAAATTCTCGCGCCGTGACGGTGCGACAGGATCATCAAATTGACCCGCGATTGCAAAGGTTATTCGCTACTCCGCGCTTTCCATATACGCCTCCAGCGGCGGACAGGCGCACGTCAGATGGCGGTCGCCGTAGACCTGATCAATGCGTCCGACGGGCGGCCAGTATTTTTCGGTCCGTTGACCCGGCGCCGGAAACGCGGCGACGTCGCGCGTATAGGGATGCGTCCAGGACGTTTCCGTGACATCGGCCAGTGTGTGCGGGGCGTTGCGCAACGGGTTGTCGTCGGCGTCTATATCGCCGGATTCGACTTGACTGATTTCATTGCGAATAGCGATCATCGCGTCACAGAAGCGG
>JABJJH010000512.1 GCA_018660965.1 Rhodospirillaceae bacterium
CCGCCACGCGGATACGACCACACGACCGCCGCCAAACCAACCGATTTGGCTTCCAGGATCATGTCCTTGATTTCTTCGATCAGGTCGTACTGATATTCAGAACCGGGATAGATCGTGAAACCAATGGCCGCACACCCCAATCGCAACGCGTCTTCGACCGAGGCGGTGACCGCCTGATCCTTGTTCGTCGAAACGCTGTTGCCGTTATTGCATTTCAGGATCGTCGGGATGGCGCCCGCGAAGCTGTCGGCGCCCGCTTCGATCATGCCAAGCGGCGCTGCGTAGGCCGATAATCCGGCATCGACGGCCAGTTGGAAATGATAGTGGGGATCGTAGGCGGGCGGGTTTTTTGCAAAACTCCGCGCAGGGCCGTGTTCAAAGCCCTGATCCACGGGCAGGATCAAGACCTTCCCCGTGCCGCCCAACCGTCCGTGCATCAAGATACGGGCGATGTTCGCCTTGGTGCCGGGGCAATCGCTTTCGTAATTGGCCAGGATTTTCTTGACGCGTTGGGTGATCCTCATGGCGACGGTTCCTTATCTGAAATAGAGTAAATTTGATTCACTAATGAATACCCGACATACGTTCGAAATTCAATCCTTCAGCCAGTTGCGGCAGGCTTCTTCGAGGGTTTCGTCATCTTGCCGAATATTTTTCAGGGCGAGCAAGGCGGGCCGGTTTTTTATCAATAAGGCGTCATATTGACCGACGATATCGGCAATCTTCTCGAAGGTTTGTCCGTCGAAGCGAATGGCGCGCAGACCTTCCCGCAAGGCGGCCAGCGCATGGCCCGGCGAATCGCCGCAATCAAGCATGGCGATGACGTCACAGTCCGGGAAGGGAGCCTTTGCGGTATCCACGAGTTGGGCGAACCAGGCGGGACCCGCAGATGCGGACGCATGTTCCGCGCTTATCAGCAACACCGGGCGGTCAAGCGCGGCGGCGGCTTTGACCGCCGCCGCGGCTTGTTCCGGGCTTTCGACCTCGATCGCCTTGCGCGCCGGGGCCTGTTTGGTCAGCCGAGTTTCCCCATGGCGACCGCCGTATCCGACATGCGATTGG
The DNA here is from genome assembly GCA_018660965.1 of Rhodospirillaceae bacterium. Classification (GTDB taxonomy): domain Bacteria; phylum Pseudomonadota; class Alphaproteobacteria; order UBA8366; genus JABJJH01. The sequence continues at coordinate 1,063 of JABJJH010000512.1, forward strand.
AGAAACCCCATTCGTTGTCGTACCAGGACAGGACGCGCACAAGGCTGCCATCGATGACCGTGGTTTGCGTCAGATCGAAGGTTGAACTCGCCTGATTGTGATTGAAGTCAATCGACACCAGCGGTTTATCGTTGGTTTCCAGAATGCCCTTCAACGCGCCGCCGGCGGCTTGCTTGATCGCGCCGTTGATTTCCTCGGCGTCGGTGTCGCGGGACGCATCGAATTTCAAATCGATCAACGACACATTTTGCGTGGGGACGCGGATGGACGTGCCGTCCAGTTTGCCCAGCAATTCCGGCAGGACGAGGCCAACCGCCTTCGCGGCGCCGGTCGAGGTCGGAATCAGGGATGTCGATGCGGTCCGGGCGCGGCGCGGGTCGCTATGCAACGTGTCCAACGTGGACTGATCGCCGGTAAACGCATGAATGGTGGTCATGAAGCCCCGGTCAATTCCAACGGCTTGATGCAGAACATGTGCGACCGGCGCCAGGCAGTTGGTGGTGCAGGATGCGTTGGAGACAACGGTGTGGCTGGCGTCCAATTGATCGTGGTTGACGCCGTAGACCACGGTCATATCGGCGCCGGTAGCGGGCGCGGATACGAGAACCCGTTTAGCCCCGGCTTCGATGTGCATGGCGGCCTGTTCACGGGTGGTGAAAATGCCGGTGCATTCGAAGGCGATGTCGACGCCAAGTTCTTTCCAGGGCAATTTAGTCGGGTCGCGTTCCGCGCTTACCTTGATTTTACCCCGGCCGAGGTCGATCCAGTCGTCGCCAACCTTGACGTCGCCGGGAAACGTGCCGTGGGTCGAATCGTATTTCAGCAAATGCGCGCTGGCTTCGACGGGACCCAAATCGTTGATCCCGACAAATTCAATATCATCGCGCCCGGATTCCATTGCGGCGCGCAACACCAGCCTGCCAATCCTACCAAAACCATTAATCGCGACGCGTACGGCCATCATTCTCTCCCAATTCAACAGTGCAATTTCGGGTAATACATAAGCCAATGTTTAGAGGCATTGTCGCGTCGGTTCAAGCGAACGACAACCGAATTTCTGGAACAAAGGCTTTGAAGAAGGCTCTATAACAATGCAGGTCGCGACAGCACATCGGCAATTTGTTCGACCAGATCGCTGATGACGCCGATGCTCAGGGTCCCAAGATCGCCGCCACGAGAACCGCTAACGCCGAGAGAAAATGAATGCACCCGTTCCCCCGAGGCCATATCGATCAGATCGACTTGAGCGTTGATGTCTATCCGATCTGGCAACTGTTTAATATCGAACAAGCGAACATCGACAAGCAGAACACCTGAAGTCTCGCCAACCGGCGGCTCGTTTAGAATACGACCAAGCGTGTTGCGTTGCGCCAGTGCGATGCGAAGGTCGGACAGAATTTGCCAACGTTCCTGACCGCTCAAGACGTTATCAAGATGCAGCGTCGCCGCAACGGCGGTGAACCGGCTTATTTCAAGTGCGCCCGGCGGTCGTGCGCAGGACACGGCAAACGTCAATGCAAGACCTAGCCACAAGAACCTGATGATCATGCGTTGCATTTCTTACAGGCGTGATTTCGCGGCTCTGACGACGTTTTCGGCGGTAATCCCAAAGTGGTTGTACAGGTCGGACGCTGGCGCGGAGGCGCCGAATCCGGGCATGCCAACGAATTCGCCATTTGACCCAAGATACCGGTCCCAGCCATAGGATACAGCCGCTTCGATCGCGATCCGCACCGCGCCGGCGCCGAGAACCTGCTCACGGTAGGCGTCGTCCTGTTGGTCGAACAATTCATGGCATGGCATGGACACCACCGCCGCGCCAACGCCGTCGCCTTGCAGGCGGTCGCGGGCGTCGAGGGCGATTTCAATTTCGGAGCCGGTCGCCAAAATCGTGACTTGCCGCTCGCCGTCCGCTTCCCGCAACACATAGGCGCCGCGCTCGGACAGGTTTTCGTCGCGGTGTTCCGTTCGCACGGTCGGCACGCCCTGACGGGTGAGGGCGATGACGCTGGGCGTCGATTGCGCCTTCATGGCGAGCGCCCAGCATTCCGAAGTTTCGACCACATCGGCGGGTCGGAAGACCAAGAGATTTGGGATCGCGCGGAGGCCGGCCAACTGCTCCACCGGTTGGTGGGTTGGGCCATCCTCGCCAAGCCCAATTGAATCATGAGTCATCACGTAGATAACGCGCTGCTTCATTAACGCGGACAAGCGGATCGATGGTTTGCAATAATCGGTGAAGATCAGAAACGTACCGCCATAGGGCACAAAACCGCCGTGCAGGGCGATGCCGTTCATCGCCGCCGCCATGGCGTGTTCCCGCACGCCATAATAAATATAGCCGCCGGCATAATCGTCGCGGGAAACCGCCGTCATGCCTTCGGCGAGCGTCAGGTTCGACCCGGTCAGATCGGCCGAGCCGCCCGCAAGATTTGGCACGACGCCGTTCAATACGTCGAGCGTTTTTTGCGACGATTGGCGTGTGGCGAGTTTCGGCTGTTCCGCCGACATTGTTTTCTTGAATTCGGTTAAGGCGGATTCCCAACCGGCCGGAAGCGCGCCATCCATCGCCGCCTTGAACGCGGCCTGACGGTTAGCCGGCGCCGCATCGAATATTTTGCGCCATGCATCGTGGTTCGCGCCGCCGCGGGCGCCGACATCGCGCCAGGCTGCCTTCCCAAGCGGATCGCGACGCGTCGGTGGCGAGCTGCGCGACATCGCTGCAGCATCACCTGACATTTGCTCGCGGGACTTTTTTGTCCGACCGTTTTGGTGAGGCGCGCGCTCCGGTCTCCGTCG
>JABJJH010000425.1 GCA_018660965.1 Rhodospirillaceae bacterium
CTCCTGTTCATCGCCGGGTTCGGGGCGGCTTTTCAACACCCCCTTTGTTCCGCGCTGGTCTCCAACGCCTATCCCGGACACCGCCGGCGCGGCGCCCTGGGGACCTACAATTTTACCGGCGACGTGGGTAAATTCACCTTCGCCGGCGGCGTCAGCCTCGCGCTGACCGCAGGACTTGCCTGGGAAGCGCCCGTTATGGTCGCCGGCGCCCTGGGGGTTGTCATCGCCGTCGTCATCGTCATCGCCCTGCCCGCCCTCCAATCGCGCCCATCATCCAACGCCAACGCCAATACCAACGATACGGCGGAGGTTCGCACGGTCGCAAAACCCGGCTGGGGCATTCGCGACCGCACCGGATTCACTGCGCTGTGCGCCATCGCGGTCATCGACAGCAGCACCCGCAGCGGGTTTCTGACCTTCGTCGCCTTCCTGATGATCGAAAAAGGCGTCTCCAGCGGTCTGGCCACCGTCGCCATCCCGGTCATCTTCGTCGGCGGTATGGTCGGCAAGCTCGCCTGCGGGTTCCTGGCCGACCGGATCGGCGTCATCCGCACCGTCGTCCTGACCGAACTGGCCACGGGCGTCGGCATTTTACTGGCGCTCGTTCTGCCCAATCTGGCGGCGTATGCGTTGTTACCGTTGATCGGCGTGGCGTTGAACGGCACCTCGTCGGTGCTTTACGGCACCATCGGCGATCTGGTCGACTCCGACCGGCAATCGCGCGCTTTCGGCCTGTTTTACACGCTCGGTTCGACCTGCGGCATCCTGGCGCCGCTGGGCTACGGCCTGATGGGCGACTGGATCGGCATCACCTCGACCCTGGCCATCGTCGGGCTGGTCGTCTTCCTGACCATTCCCTTATGCCTCGTGCTGCGTCCCGCCATCGCCGCCCATTCCGCCGCGTAACGCTCTACTTCGTCCACCGGGCGACAAAGTCTTCGTTGATGTCGATACCCAGCCCCGGCGCTTCCGGCGCGGCCATGCCGCCATCGACAATCGGGAACATTTCCACGGCCAAATCATGCTGCATGGGGTTATGACCAAGCGAATATTCAAGAATATGGGCGCTGGGCGCGGAAATGCAGATATGAAACCCGGCGGCGAACATGATCGCCCCGCCCCATAAATGGGGCGCGATACGCAGTTGATGCGCCGACGCCAGGGCGGCGATGCGCTGGGTTTCGGTAATGCCGCCGCAAATCGCCGGGTCCGGCTGCAAAATATCGATGGCCCGCGCGGCGATGGCGTCGCGAAATTCAAACCGCGTCATCAGGCTTTCCCCGGCGGCGATAGGAATATCCGTTTGGCGGCGCAACTCCGCCTGTCCTTCCAGATCATCGGCGGAAACCGGCTCCTCGAACCACGCTAGATCGCAATCGGTGACCTTGCGCGCAAACCGGAGCGCATCGCGCGCGGTAAACGTGCCATGCGCATCCACCATGATCCCGATATCGGGCCCCAGCGCCGCGCGCGCCGCCGTCACCCGCGCGACGGAGTTATTAACGGTTTCGTCCATAACGCCGACCCGCATTTTCACCGACTTGAACGCACCCTGGTCCACATACCCTTGAAGTTGCGCGCCAATTTCGTCCGCCGACGCCCAGCCGCCCGAGGCGTAAGCGGGCAACCAGTCATGCGTCCGGCCACCCAGCAAACGCCAGACCGGCGCCCCCAGATGTTTACCAAGGATGTCCCACAGCGCGATATCGATGCCGCTGGCGCCGCAAATCGTCAGGCCGCGCCGCGCCAGATCGGGGAAAACATGCCCCCGCGCCAACGCATAATGCGCCCGCGTGCGGTTATACATTTCCTCCCACAACCGCGCAGGGTCCCGCGGGTCCTGACCCACGACGACGGCCGCCAGATCGTCATTGATGATGCTGGTCAACGCCGAATAGGCCCCAGCGCTGCCAACCGCCGCCTTGGCTTCCCCCCATCCGACAAGCCCGGAGTCCGTTTCGACCCGCACCAGGGCGGTGTCGAACGAGGTGTGGATGCCAAAATCGCTGCGATGGCGCCGTTCCTCGGGGATCGGCACATGAAGCCAGCGCGCCTCCACGGATTTTATTTTCATGCCTCAACCCTCCCCATCGGCCTTTAATCGAGATCGTAGCCGTGCGCCTGCAAGAACGCTTTGAAATCAGGACGTTCCGGCAACGACAACTGCCGCGTCGTGTTTTCCGACCAGCCGCAAAAATCCAAGGCGCCATAAATATCCGTGTGACGCTGTTTTTCCTTCGGAATCTGGTAAATCTCATGACGGCGCGCATCGTAGGCGTCGATGTCCGTCTCCAGGTTGGAATCGTCGTATTTGTCGCGATGCACCACGACCGACGGCGGTATCCGCATGGAGATATAACCCGTTACCGAAGGCCAACCGACGCACAGGCCCGCGACAGGAAAGACACCGTCGGGAATCGAACATATCTCGCGAAACATCGGCAACCGGTTACGCACCTGACTGATCGGGCAACATCCCAACCCGGACGACTCGGCGGCCAGAATGAACGCCTGCATCGCCAGGGTGGCGTCCATGACTCCGTTCATGAAGGTGTCGACGTTGTTGTTCTGGTGGTCGTGCCCGCGATGCTTGGCCAGGCGTTGTTGACGGCGCATATCGGCGCAGAACAGCATGAACACCGGCGCCGCGCCTTCCCAGCCGCCAATCGCTTCGCGCGACTTCGGGTCGGTGATGACGATGATGGAGTATTGCTGCAAATCCGACTTCGCCGGCGCCGATTGCGCACAGGCCAGCATGGCGTCCAACAATTCATCCGAGACGGGTTCGTCCGTATAGCGCCGGTGCGTCCGGCGGTTCAAAATATCCGCCGCGCCAGCGCTGAATTTCGCCTCCGTCTCCGCGCTGAAATCCCGATCCAACCCGAACCGGTTCTTGTAAAGCTCCGATAACGTCGCCATGCCCTCTCCCCTCTGGTTTAACTATTAAATCTATAAAACAATGAATTATGACTAATTTTTAATCTGAGAAACCCAACTCCACCCGCAACATACTGGCCCTGATACATACTCACAAACAATGCTAACCCTCGGCCCCTTTTTCAGTATGCATCGGTTAGCTTACGTTAACATTTCGTCGAACCGGTGCGCCAGCCGAGAGGTCTCAAAATCCCTTTTATCAAATATAGGTATATAATCATATATTACATCCATGACAAGGGGTTGATTCTTGAAAACCCTACAGCCCGCCGACAGCGGGAAGGACAAGAGATGTTTTATGAATTCACCAGCAGCGTCCACAAATCCTGGTCCGCTTGGAGTGGACTTTGCGGTTTCCTGCCCCATGCCGACACTTTCGTCGCCAGGATCGCCCTGTTCTTCGTCGTCGCCGGTACATGCAAAATGGTCGCCGACGACCGGGTCTGAAAATTGGATCCTGCTGGAAAGGGTTGAATGCGTAACTCGTCGGCGTAGCCATGGGGCCTAAAAATAACGCCGCCTTTTGTCACTCCGCTATTTGTTCGTCGTAAATTTTTTGCGCTACTTTTTCAAATCCATCCGACGTTGGATGGATCTCGTTGCGCCACTCGCCGGCCAATACCGTATCCCAGGTATCGACGACGTTGAAGAGAGCCCGGTTGGTATCCCGTTCCGTTTCGTAAACCCTGCCGACGCCGTAATCGTTGGCGACGCCGAACAAAGCATTCTTGAATTCGTTGAGAATGAACCCGACGATTCTCCGTTGGTCATCCGGATCGGCAATATTCTTTTTCACCATGAACGGATGCAGCCAAGCCTTGCCGAGCGGGATAAGGTCGAACAGGGCGAACCCTTCGTCGATAGGCGTGAGCCTCTCGTAGGTATGGGTGATAATCGTAATATTGGGATTCGACGAATACTCGGTCGTCAACTCGCAGAGCGTCCTGTAAGCGCTGTCAATTTGATCTATTTTCAGCCCTACCCTGTCTTTTCGTATGCAATCTTCCCAATCGAACCCGTCTTCTTTGTTTCGAATGAAAAAATCGAAATCGTAGCGGCCCACGACATCGTTGCCACCACCCGAAAACAGCAAATAATCGAACTCGAACTCCATAAGGC
>JABJJH010000515.1 GCA_018660965.1 Rhodospirillaceae bacterium
GCGGCGGCGGAAGACTGGGTGATCGGACGGTTGGAGTTGTAGAGGGGGGGGGGAGGTGAGTAAACGCGGTCTGTAATAAATTGTCTTTAGCTATGCTCAATCTGATCCTGCAAATTAATTTAATCGGCCCAATACACTTCAGTCGCCAGATAGTTGAAAAGAACTGATCGTACGAGTATGCCGTCGTGCTGGACTACACCATATTGATAGGTGCCATCTTGAATCACAATCCAACCATCTGAGAAGTCTTGTCCAGTAAGGAGGCGCGTCATCATGCGACTACCTACTTCAGGCCAACCGGCTAAATCCGCTTCCATATTAATTTTTTCAAATTCAGACCGCTGTTCTGTAGTAAGCGTTTCCAGCGGTGCTGACCAAATACTGTTTGGCTCTTGTAACATGGGTTCGCCGTATTCAAAAAAAGCATGATTACGGGCATTTTTTAGGGCAATTCGATTTATGCGTCCTGTTTCCGGTATCCAAACCGTTCGCGTTTCGCCACCGAGGGTTTGATATTCCTTTTTGGCCCGTTCTATTCGTGCTCTTAAATTTGGGCTCTTTCTTAAAATTAGTGCAGCGCGTGGATTACATTGAGTATCTGGGTTTGTTGATCCTGTCAAAACGCAACTTAGGAAAGTAGCCGTATATTCTTCGTCTAGTGAAAATCCTTCGTTGCATTGTTTGCATATTTGAACAACGGGAAGGTTCTCTGGATATGGCTTTAACAGTAAAATCTTAGACGGGGCGTGGTCGCGGTTTGAATCAACTGACTCAATAAATTCTCCACAATGTATGCACCACGACTTTTGCCGTTCGTCCACGAATTCATTTATTTGATCCATGAAATTTATTTTCCCATACCCGAAACAATAATTCACAATGTATGAGGTGTCAGTGGCCTAAATGAACAATAAACTAACTTTAGGGAGGAACGCATTTCAGAATCAGGCATGAGAGCAACAAAATCTAAAATTTTGTGAAATTGTTCTGCTTGGTGGCGGCACTATTTTAGCGCTTATGGTGTAGGATAGTATCCATTCCCTAATCACAATCGCCAATAATCGCGGCTGCCATGACGGATGTGCAGCACGTGGACCGTATCTGTATCGATGGTGAAGAATATCCGCCACGGCGTTCCTCGACCGAAGAGAAGTTGCCGGATTTCAGAATCGAATGCGTCGCTTTCCGGTGCGAGGGCGTGGGATTCCGGTAAGGTCTTCAATTCCAGCATTTTATCGCGGACGCCGCGCAGCCATTCGTCTGCATAGACCGGGTTCTCGACACGAAGCCATTCATACGACTTGCGGATGTTTTCTCCCGCGAACGGCGTGATGACGACGCGGAATGACTTCACTTTCTGTCAGAACTCAGCGATTCAAAGAACGCGCCAGCCTCGACGCCCTTTCCATCACGGGATTGATCGAGTCCCTTGCGAATGTCTGCAACCGTTCGAGCATATTCGATCTCGTCCTGAGCATCCTGCCATGCTTGGGCGTCCATGACGACCAGGGCCGGTTTGCCGTTTACGGTCAGGATGGAGGGGCGCCCGGTTTCCTTGAGGTGCGACATGACTTCCGTGGTGTTGCGCTTGAATTCGGTCAGGGGACGGATGTCCTTGGTGATATCCATGGCGGCCTCATTGTTATCACATAATATTAGATGCTAATATAGCGCTATATGCGGTGTAAATCGAGCGTAATGTGACCGTTTAGTAAGAACGTATTTGGGGAAATTTCATGAGCAAAACGTTGAAAATGTGGGGCCACCGGGGGTCGAGTTGTTGTCAGAAGGTGTTGTGGTCGGCGGCGGAACTGGGGCTGTCCATCGACCTTACCGATACCGGCGGCGGGTATGGCGGGTTGGGCGCGCCGGACTATCTGGCGCGCAACCCGAACCGGGTTGTGCCGACAATCGAAGATGACGGCTTCGTCATGTGGGAATCCTCCGCCATTCTGCTGTATCTGGCGACCGCGTATGGACGCGGGACCTTGGAGCCCGAAGACGCCCGTGCGCGCGGCGAGGCCTATCGCTGGACCGTCTGGCAGGACACCACAATGCGCCCGAAACTATTACCGCTGTATCATTCCTGGATCGTCGTCGAAAACCCGATGAGCCGCCATCTCGACGAGTTGGAGGAAAAGCGAAAGGGTATGTTCGACACCTGGATGATCGTGGAGCGGCATCTCGCCGGGCGCGACTATATGGCCGGAGACCAGTTCTCCTTGGCCGATATCCCCATGGGCGTCATGGCCTACTGGTGGTATCTCATGCCCATCGACCATTTCGATCTGCCGAATATAGAAGCCTGGTACGCCCGGATCAGCGCACGCCCCGCCTTTAAGGAACAAGTGCTTCGCTGAGGACGGATTAACGCCGATACGTCGCGGGGTCGTTTAGCCCCGCATCTTCGAATCCCTTGAGCCGCAACAGGCAGGCGTCGCAATGGCCGCAGGCCGCGCCGTCGCCACCTGGATCGGGGTCGGGGTCGTAGCAGCTTGTCGTCATGGCGTAGTCGACGCCAAGGTCCAGGCCGGTCTGGATAATCTGCGCCTTGGTCCGGTCAATCAGCGGCGTGTGGATGGTCAGGGAGCCGGTTCCCTCGACCCCCGCCTTGGTCGCCAGATTGGCCATGGTTTGAAAGGCCGCGATGTATTCCGGTCGGCAATCGGGGTAGCCGGAATAATCCAGTGCGTTGACGCCGATGAAGATTGCGTCGGCGTTGCGGGTTTCCGCGAAGGCCAGCGCGAAGGACAGGAAGATCGTGTTGCGCGCGGGCACGTAGGTGACTGGAATTTCGTCGCCGATGTCCGCCGCGTTGTCATGTTTGGGCACGGCGATGTCGTCGGTCAGCGCGGAGCCGCCGAAGGCGCGCAAATCGATATCGGTCACGATATGATCGGTGATGGCGAAATGGGCGGCGACCGCGCGGGCGGCGTCGATTTCGATCCGGTGGCGTTGGCCATAGGTGACGGTCAGCGCGCTCAACGCAAACCCCTGGTCGCGCGCGATGGCGCAACAGGTGGTCGAATCCAGACCGCCGCTCAACAACACCACCGCGCGTGGCTTTTCACTCAAGTTCGAGTCTCCATACCTTAACGACGGGACGATTGCTCAGACGATCCCGTCAGCGCCCGCGCCGCAGATGACGGCGGCGACCGTGGCGTCGGATGGCGCGTTCAATTTGCCCGCATGAATGGCCGCCAACGCCGCTGCGCCGGAAATTTCCGCGCCAATGCCCATTTCGAACCACAACCAGCGCGCCGCGTCGCGCATTTCGTCGTCGCTCACCAGCACGATGTCATCGACATATTCGTTGATGATGTCCAGATTTATATCGGCGCTACGGCGCGGCGCCAGGGAACCGGCGGCGGTGGTGATCTCGTCGAGCGTGACAAGCGCGCCCGCGTCCCGGCTGGATTTCAAGGTCGGCGCGCCGGTGGGTTCGACGCCGATGATCGTGATGTCCGGCTTCATCGCCTTCGCCGCCGTGGCGATGCCGGAAATCAGGCCGCCGCCGCCGATGGCGACGACCAAAACATCGATGTTGGACGATTGCTTCAACATTTCCCGCCCAACCGTGCCGTTGCCCGCGATAACGGCGGGGTCGGCGAAGGGGGCGATATAGGTCAGTCCGTCGCGTTCGGCGCGGGCCAAAGCGGCGGCGTTGGCTTCGTCCCAGACCGCGCCTTCGATGACCACTTCCGCATCCCATTGGCGCAATTTGGCGATTTTGTCCGCCGGGGTGGTTTCGGGAAGATAGACGTACGCTTTGGCCCCGGACGCGCGCGCCGCATAGGCGACCGCCGTTCCATGGTTACCGCTGGACGCGGTGATGACGCCGCGCTTCACCGCCGCATCGTCGAGGGACAGGATCGCGTTATTGGCGCCACGCGCTTTGAACGAGCCGGTGACCTGTAGGCATTCCAGCTTGATCAGCACGTCGCCGCCGTGGATCGGGTTTCGTACGAAGCGCGTGCGCAAACAAGGCGTGCGCCGCACCCGATCCTTGATGCGGTCGGCGGCGGCTTCGATGTCGTCGAAGGTGGGAGGCGCCGTGGTCGACATTACGCCCATCGGACGGAATCCTCGCTGTCATCGGCGGTCAGCAGCGTGGTGGTGAACACATGCGTGGCGTCGCACAAATCATAGCGCCGGCTCAGTTGGCGCCGGACTTCGGTTTCCGCCTCGCCCTGCGGGATTTTGGAGCGTTCCCACACCGCCAGGTTGGGGCGCCGGGTCATCAACAAGGTGCGCCGTAGCTCGCCGTTATCCTCAAGAAACCGCCACATGCCGATGATCTGCGAGTCGTAGGCGGATTCGAATCCGGGCCAGGCGGCTTCGCACAAATCCAGAAATTCCCGCCAGTTTTCAGGCGGCGTTTCAAACCATCGAAACGCGTAATTGCCTTGTCGGCGCGGCGGTTCCGGCGTCTTGGGGCGCAGGGTCGGAGTCATGATCGCGGAATTGCATGTGACGATCGCATCGATACCGGTGAACAGATCGTCCCCGGCGGTCTTTGCGGCGTCCACATCCGGCCAGACGGTGATGGCGTTCAATTCGTCGCGCGGGCGACCGATCTGACTGCGCCACACGCCGTACAGCGTGCCGCGGCGTTGTTTCAGATCAGGCGATTGCCCCAGAGCGTCGGCGGTCGCCTGCCATTCGCGGGGCGCGACGTTGATCTGGTGGTGAATATAGGCGTGAGTCATGTGGTGAACGCTTTATGCCGGGATGAAATCAAGGGCGCGTTCCATGCATTTGCGATGATGCGTCGGAGCGCCCAGAAAGTGGAAAAGGGATCGCGACATTTTCGAATGCATGGTCAGGCCGTATTCGCGCACGACGCCGATGCCCGCATGGACCTCGTGGCCATAATCGACGGCGTGAATGTAGCTGTCCGACGCCACGGCCTTGGCCATATGGACGCTGCTGGCGGACTCCATGCCGCTGTCGAGCTTCCACAGCGCTTCAAAGGTGGTCCAGCGCGCGGCGTCGAGATAATTGACGATATGGATGATGTGGTCCTGAACGCGCTGGAACCGGCCAATCGCCTGGCCGAACTGGGTGCGCTCGCGTGAATAGTTCACCGACATGTCGTACACCGCACCGCACGCGCCGACCTTGTAGGCGCACAGAATGGGAATGGCGGGCAACAGGGCGCGTTCGAAGGCCGTCCAGCCTCCTTCCAGGCGGTCGGCGCCGGAAACGGTCGCCTTGTCGAAGATGACTTCCGCACCGCCGCTGATGAACCCGGTCAAGGGCCGGACCGACACGCCGTCGGCCTTGGCGTCAATGCGGAGAAGCGCGACGTCGCCATCAACGCGGGCGGCGATCAACAAATCCGTGGCGCTGGCGGCGTCCTGCACGAACAGTTTGACGCCCGACAATTGGTAATCGGCGCCGCTGACGGTCGCCGTCATTTGAACGTGCCCTTCGGTCCAGCCGTATTGTTGCTCCGTCACGGCGACGGCGAAGATGCGTTCGCCCGTCGCCAGTTCTGGCAACCAGGCTTTCTTCTGCGCATCGGTTCCCGCTTCCAGGATGATCGACGCGGCCAGCACCCCGGACGAAAACATCGGTCCTGGAACGGGACCTCGGCCCAATTCCTCGAACAGCACCGCGACGTCGGTATAGGTATTCCCCGTGCCGCCATACGCTTCGGGGATCATCATCCCCATCCAGCCGAGCCCGGCGATTTTTCCCCACAATTCATCAGTCATGGGCGCGGGCAACAGGTCGAGGTCGAGCAATGTATCCTTGTCGCATGCGGTGCTGACGAAATCGCTTGTCGATTCCTTGATGAGGAGTTGGGTTTCTGTGAGTGATAAATCCATGGTTTGTCCCTCCTTACCGCATTTTGCCGGCTTTTTCGACTTCGCTTCGTCCGATGCCGATACGCCGCGCCATGACGACGCGTTGAATGTCGGTCGTCGCGCCGGGATGAAGGGCGGTGATGCCTTCGCGTTGAAACAGTTCAATCGCGTTATTCAACGGCGCCCATTTTTCGTCCTTGATCAAGGCGTAGGGACCGGCGATGTCGAGCATCTTTTCGGAGATGTCCAACCCGGACAATTTACGTCTAAGGCTGTATTGCGACCCTTCGTAGGACCGCGGTTGGCCGGTGTGGGCCAGCCAGTAATTGCGCATTGCGAACAAGCGGGTGATTTGCGATTCGATATATAAATCGACCAGCTTTTCGCGCGCCGATTCCGAATCGACAATGGCGTGGCCATCGTGGCGTTCCCGGCAAAATTCGATGAATTCGGCGATGATCGCGCGGTCGCCGAACCGTCCGGCCCCGCCATGTTCGACTTCCAAATGGGTCGTCGCGACTTTCCAGCCATTATTTTCGCCGCCGACAAGATATTCCGCCGGCACCCGGACATCGTCGAAAAACACGGTGTTCTTCACGCCCGAACCACTACCGCCTTCGCCGCCCGCGGTCAGCAGGTCCAGCGGCACGACGGAAATACCGGGCAAATCCATGGGGATCATTAGCCAGGACACGTTTTCATGCCGCTTGGCGTCGGGGTCGGTCACCACGATGGTCCAGGAATAATCCGCGCCATGGCTGCTGCCGACGAACACTTTTTGACCATTCACGACGTAATCGTCACCGTCGCGCTTCGCCGTGGTCTTGACGCCGGCAAGATCGGATCCGGCGCCCGGTTCGGTCAGAAGTTGCCAGGTGCGGACTTCGCCCTTGCAGATCGGCGGCAGGAACCGGTCTTTGTGTTCTTCGCTGCCCCATACCAGGATCGTGGGCGCCGACATGCGCCCGCCCGCATCGTAATAGGGCGGAATGGAAAACCCGGCGCGTCCGATTTCATCATGCAAAATGACAACGTGTTCAATGGGCAGGTCGCCGCCCCCGTATTTCTTGGGCATGGTGGGGTACAACCATCCTTGCGCGCCCAGACGCCGTCCCAATTCGCGGCGCAGCTGATACTGCTCCAGGGTCAAATCTCCGGTGTCGATGGTGTGCTCCATGCCGTCGGGAATATTCTTTTCCAGCCAGTCCCGGACGACGGCGCGAAATGCGCGTTGGTCGTCGCTATCCTCGATCGCGAAATCCATGACGATTATCCTCCCCGTGATTTACACTTCAAGTTTAGGCGCCGCGCGGGCCGAAACAAGGCTCATTCAAGGGTATTGAGCACGGCGTCGATGTCAGGGCGTTCACGATAGTTCGATTCGGAAAAACGACCCCGGATGACGCCATGCGCATCAACGACGAAGATGACAGGCCGCGCGATGCCGTAACCGACGCTTTTTGGCGGGAAGTCTTCATTCAGTACGCCGAACGCCCGGATGGCTTTGGATTTAGGATCGGACAGGAGCGTGAATTGAATGTCGCGGCGTTTCGCGAACCGCGCCAACGGTTTGACAGGGTCATAGCTGATAAAGGCGACGGTGTATCCGCGCGCGGTGATGTCCTTGAGTCTGGCGTTCCAAGCGACCGCTTGGGATTGACAGTAGGGTCACCAGTCCAGGGATCGGGTGAACAGCAAAATGGCGCCGCGCCCGCCCTTCAGGGTTTTGAACGTGCGTGGCGTCCCGGTTTGGTCGCGCAGAGCCAAATCATGTGGAATGGTCTGACCGATGGCGGCGCCGGAATCAGCGATGGCCTGGGCTGTGGGAACCAACAGCAGCCACATTGCGGTGGCCGTGGCGATTATTGATTTTGGCATTGTCATGAATACGCGCCTTTAACGATTGAGGACGTTGGGGTGTCGCACGGGTAACGTTAACATTTGGGTCGGTATCGGACTAACCCCCATCCAAAAGTGTCGTCTCGGCCCGGTGCGCCAAGGTCTTTGGTTCGTTTTCGCAACGCCGCGCGTATGGGGTCAGGCTGAGGGCGGGCGCCTTGCGCCAAATGCACCGCGATGGCGCTGGTGATGAACGGCGTCGCGAAGGATGTGCCGCTTTGTAATGTTCCCGGTGCGGCGGTCGCGATCTGCAAGCCGACGCCGGGCGCGGCGAAATCGATGTACCCGCCACGATTGGCGTAGCGATACGCCGCGAGTCGCCTGTCAATGGCGGTGACCGCAATGACGCGGGGATTGGCGGCGGGGAAGGCGGGTTTGGCTTTCGGCCCGCCATTGCCCGCGGCGGCGACCAATACCATGCCCTGCGATAACGCCTTCACGATGATGTATTCCAGAATCGTGTTGTTTGAGCCGGCCATGGAGAGATTGACGACGGTCACGCGTTCCTTCACCAACCAGTCCAGCGCCATGATCATCGCGGACAGATTGCCGCGCAGTTTGCCATTGCCCCGGTCCTCGAAAATACTGCCGGCGAACAATGCGGCGCCGGGCAACAGCCCGCCCGGCGCGCCGTCGCGGGAGTTTCCCACCAGCAAGGCTGCAACCGTCGCGCCGTGTTTGGACTTACCTGGCTTGTGGTCTTTTTGAACAAAGGAACGATAAATGATATTGCGGCCCCGTAACGCCGGATGACGCGGATCGAGGGCTGTATCGATCATCCCAATCAACAAGCCCTGGCCACACCGGGGCGGGGCGACTCCCCAACCTGTGAGGTCATTGGCGTAGATTCCGGGTATGCCCGAGGAAAGGTCGAACAGGGTGTTTTTGTCCACGAGAATTCCAGGGAAGCGTCGGCGAATATCGGATATTGCGCTATCGGCGGTGACGCCGCGTGGGGCGCGCAAGCGCAGGAATTCACCGCCGAGATTACCGAGTATGATCCGCTCCACCAGCAGGTAACCTTGCGCCTGGAGTTGGGGCAGGAGCGTTGCGGGTGGGTTGGAAATAAGAACTTCTCGGGGTTCGGCGTCGGGTTGGCCACCACCACCGGCGCCACCAGCACCGGCGCCGCCGCTCGTGCTGTTGCCGGAGGCTGCCTTCGTCGCGCCGGCGCCTGATGTCGGTGCGGGCTTGCGGTGAATGGTTTGGCCTTTCCCAACCTTCTTCTCGACGACGCCGACGATATTGCCTTTCGCGTCGTACTTTAAAATCGTGACGGATGATTGCGCCTGCGCCTCGAAGATGAACAGGGCGGCGATTAATCCGGCCAGTATCGCTGGAACCCGTCTCAATGATGGGGCAGAGATCACGTTAGCTGGCCTCCTGACCGATTAAGGCGAGCCATTCCGGCTCGCTTAGGACGGTGACTCCAAGCTCTGCGGCCTTTTGTGCTTTCGAACCCGCGCCGGGACCAGCGATAACGTAATCGGTTTTCTTGGACACAGACCCGGCGACTTTCGCGCCCAGGGTTTCGGCGCGCGCCTTGGCTTCGTTGCGCGTCATCAGCTCCAAGGTTCCCGTGAACACCACTGTCTTGCCGGAAACGGGCGATTCCGCATCAGTCTGTTCGAACGGTTCGATATCGAGGGCGGTTTGCAGGGCGTCCAGCACGTCCTGATTATGCGGTTCGTTGAAAAACGCCGTCAAATCACCGGCGGCGGCAGGACCGACGCCGTCGATGTTGACGAGCGTGGCGTAGGCGTCGGTGTCGGCGTCATTCGCTTCGGTCATCGCCACGACTAGCGCGTCGATGGTTCCATAATTGCGCGCCAACAGCCGTGCGGTCGCCTGACCGGTTTGCCGGATGCCCAGAGCGTACATGAAGCGGTCGAGCGGGATGGCGCGGCGCGTCTCAATGGCTTCCAAAAGGTTGTCGACCGATTGTCCGCCCCATCCTTCCCGGCGTCTCAATTCATCCGCCTTGTCCTTGAGGGCAAAGATGTCGGCGGGCGTCTTGATCAGGCCATCTTTCCAAAAAGACGCGATGTGCTTGGCGCCGAATCCTTCGATGTCAAAGGCGTTGCGGCTGACGAAATGTTTCAGCCGCTCGACCGCCTGGGCCGGGCAGATCAATCCGCCGGTGCATCGTGTGACGACCTCGCCCTCTTCCCGCACAGCAAGGCTGCCGCATTCGGGGCAGTGATCGGGAAAGTCGAAGGGCTTGGAGTCGGCGGCGCGCTTTTCCAACACGACGCGTACAATTTGGGGAATAACGTCACCCGCGCGCTGGATGATCACGGCGTCACCGGCGCGGACATCCTTGCGGATGATTTCGTCCTTGTTATGTAGCGTCGCCCGGCTGACGACGACGCCGCCCACCGTGATCGGCTCCAGCGTCGCGACGGGCGTCAAGGCGCCCGTGCGCCCGACCTGAATGGATATTTCGCGGAGGATCGTTTCGGCCTGTTCGGCGGGAAACTTGTGCGCGATGGCCCAACGCGGCGCCCGGCTGACCATGCCCATGCGGTCCTGCCAGTCGTAGCGATTGACCTTGTACACAACGCCGTCGATATCGTAGGGCAGGGACGCGCGTTGGGATCCGATATCGTGGTAGGTGTCCAGCAACGCCGTCACTGTATCGCTGGTCCGGGTCAATGGATTGACCGAAAACCCCCAGGTGTCGAGAGTGTCGAGAAAGCCCTGATGGGTTTCGGCGATGGGCGCGCTAAGTTCGCCGCTGGAATAGGCGAAAAATCGCAGGGGCCGCGAGGCTGTGATTTTGGAGTCAAGCTGGCGCAGACTGCCGGCGGCGGCGTTGCGCGGGTTGGCGAAGGGTTTGCCGCCTTCGATTTCCTGGCGTTCGTTGAGCGCGAAAAAATCGTCCCGGCGCATATAGACTTCACCGCGGATTTCGACAATGTCCGGCGCGTCGTCCGGCAGTGCCTTGGGAATGTCCGGGATCGTCTTCAGGTTTTCGGTAATGTTTTCGCCGGTCGCGCCGTCGCCCCGCGTCGCGCCAATGACGAATTTCCGGTTTTCGTAGCGCAGGGATGCGGACAGGCCGTCGATTTTCGGCTCTGCGACCAGTTCAACCAACGCTTCGTCGCTTAACCCGAGGAACCGTCGCACCCGCTTTGCGAATTCCTCGACATCGTCTTCGTCGAACGCATTGGCCAGGGACAACATGGGCCGCGAATGCGCCACCTTGGCGAATCCACCGGCGGGCGGCGCGCCGACGCGCGCGCTGTCGGGGTCGGCAAAATGAGGATACCGGGATTCCAGCGCCTCAAGCTTACGGCGCAGCTTGTCGTATTCGGCGTCGCTGATTTCAGGCGCGTCCTGTTGATGGTACAGGATATCGTGGTGCGCAATGTCAGCTATCAGCCGGTCTCGCGCTTCACGCGCCAGGGCCTCGTCACCCCCGATAGGGGCGTTCTCCGGCGCCGCAGCGGTCATCACGCGACCCCATCGATCAGCCGGTCGGCGGCGGCGCGGGCTTCATCGGTCACCTTCGCGCCGGACAACATGCGGGCGATTTCTTCTTTGCGTTGGGGGCCGTCCAAAGGTTCGACCATGGTGATTGCGCGGTCCGTGTCGTCGGATTTTCGAACCCGTAGATGGTCGCGTCCCCGCGCGGCGACCTGGGGCGAGTGGGTGACGACGAAGACCTGCATTTTATCCGCCAACCGCTCCAGCCGCTCACCCACCGCATCCGCAGTGGCGCCGCCGACGCCGCTATCGACTTCGTCGAAAATCAACGTGCGGAGCGATCCGGATTCCGCCAGAGCGACCTTCAGGGCCAGCATGAACCGGGACAGTTCGCCACCGGATGCAAACTTGGCGATAGGCCCCTTGGGTTCGCCGGGGTTGGTGGCGACCTGGAAATCGGCGCGGTCTACGCCGTCGGCGGTCCAGTCGGGTTCCTCGCGCCGTTGGATGACGGTCTCAAACGTCGCGCCGCCAAGCCGTAACGGCGGCAGTTCCGCCACAACCGTTGCGTCCAGGCGTTCCGCCGCTGATGCGCGTTCGGCGCTCAACGCCTCGGCGCGTTTCAGATAGGCGGTGCGCGCGGCTTTGGCTTCACCCTCTAGCCGCGTCAACGTTTCCGCCGTGTTGTCGATCAGCGCCATGCGGTCGCTCATTTCCTGTTTCAGCGCGGGAAGGCCATCGACGGAGGTTCGGTATTTGCGCGCCAGTTCCCGCAAGGCGAACAGGCGTTCCTCGGTGTTGGACAAATGTGATCCGTCGAGGTCGATTTCGTTGGCTGCGTCCTGTAATTGGCTTCGGACTTCGTCGAATTCCGCCATGCAACGGTCGATGGCGGCGATGGCGCCGTCCAGTTTGTCTCCGGCCTTTTCGGTCAGCCGCTCCAGACGCCGCAATGCGCCATGCAACGCCCCGGCGACATCCGCTTTGCGTGTAATTTCCGACCGCGCCGCCTTCAACCCATCCGCCAACTGCTCCGCATGCATCAAAACGCGGCGTTGTTCCGCCAGCGTCGCTTCTTCACCCGGTTGCGGGTCGATCTCTTCAAGCTCGGTGACGGCGTGGCGTAAATAATCCTCGTCCTCGGCGGCTTGTTCGGCTTCGCGTTTGGCGTGCTCCAAGGCGTCCGCAGCGGCGCGCCAGGCGTTGTAGGAATCCGTGGTTTCGCGTCTTTGAAGCGTTAGTCCGCCATAGGCGTCGAGAAGGGGCAGGTGCGTGGCGGGGTTCATCAAGCCGTGTTGTTCAAATTGCCCTTGGATTTCGACAAGCGTCGCGCCTACCCGGCGCAGTAAACCCACGCTGGCCGGTTGGTCGTTGATGTAGGCGCGGCTGCGGCCATCGAGGCTGACGACGCGGCGCAGAACGAGGACTTCTTCCGGATCAATTCCATGTTCGTCGAGCATTTCTATCGATGCGTGTTCGGGTGGAATTTCGAAGGAAGCCGTGACACTCGCCCGTTCCGCGCCATGGCGGACCAATCCACCTTCCGCCCGGACGCCCGTGGCCAGACCCAGGGCGTCCAGCAGGATTGACTTGCCCGCCCCGGTTTCGCCGGTCAGCACGCTCAAACCGTCCTTGAAATTCAAGTCGAGCCGGTCGATCAGTACGACGTTGCGAATGCCCAGTGACGTCAACATGGCGCAGGCGCGGGCGTCATCGTTTAGTTAACCCATTCCCAGGGCCAGCTTAGCCAGGAATCGGATTTTCGTTCCGGACGCAGGCCCCGGCCTTCCAGCAAGGCGTAACTGTCCTGATACCAGGGGCTGCCGGGGAAGTTGTGGCCCAGAACCGCCGTGGAGCTCTGCGCTTCGTCGGTAACGCCCAACGCTAAATAGGATTCGGTGATTCGATGTAGCGCCTCGGGGACGTGGGTTGTCGTTTGATAATCTTTCAGCACCGCTTTGAACCGGTTTATGGCGGCGAGATGTTCCTGACGCGACTGGTAATACCGGCCAATCGTCATTTCCTTGCCGGCCAGATGGTCCTGGGTCAAATCCAATTTCGCGCGGGCGTCGCGGCCATAGCGCGTGTCCGGATAACGCCGCGCGACTTCCTGCAGTGACTGCAGCGCCAATCGGGTCATTTTCTGATCCCGTGCAACGTCGGAAATTTGTTCGTAATAACTCAGCGCCTTGAGGTAATAAGCGTAGGCAATGTCCTTGTTGCCGGGATGGAGTTCGATGAACCTGTCCAGTCCGATTATCGCTTCGTCGTATTCGTCGCGTTTGTAAGAGGCATAGGCGGACATCAACTGCGCCTTGGTCGCCCAAACTGAATAGGGGTGTTGTCGTTCGACTTCGTCGAAGGCGTCCACCGCTAGCTTGTATTCTTCCAGTCGAAGAGCGTTGACGCCGCCATTGTACAGAGTCTCGACCGTTCGCGCCTGATAGGCGGGTTCTTTTTCGTCCGCGCAGGCCGCGAGTAGGAAAAGGGCGGCGACATAGACGATGCGAACAACTGCTGGTCTGGCGAGGATTGATTTTTGGGCCGGTTCGGCGTGAAGCTTCATTGCTGTATGCGCGCTGGATGTTGTGGGGCGGCGAACACTCGCTATCGGCGGGTTGGACGCCACATTATGACGAGGGTGAATTATAGCACCGCGTCACGGGTTTTCCCACAACCGAAAAACCGTCGAATCAGGAAAAATTCGAAACTGAAAGGTGAAGTCGCCTGTTAGGCGTTAACCGCAATGGCTTCGGGAACCCAGGGGTCCGCCACATAGTCATACGGTGGTTCCAGACGTATGCGCGTCCATGCGTTCATGTTGGCGAAAAGCGTACGCAGCAATTCATTGTTGAGCGCGTGCCCGGTTTTTTCGCCTCGAAAATTGCCAAGGATCGGCCCGCCAGCGAGATATAGATCGCCGATGCAATCCAATACTTTGTGCCGCACGAATTCATTGGCGTAGCGCAGGCCGCCAGCGTTCATGACGGTATCGCCATTCAGGACGACGGCATTATCAAGTGAACCGCCCTTTGCGAGCCCGGCTTCACGAAGCGATTCGACTTCGTGTAAAAAGCCGAACGTACGGGCCCGGCAAATTTCTGCCTTGAAGGAAGGTTCGGTCAGGTTGAGCGAGATTTCCTGACGACCAATGACGGCGTTGTCAAAATCGATGCCGAATTGAATGGAAAACCCTTCGGCGGGTTCTAGTGTGGCGACACAGTCGCCTTTTCGGACGATGACCGGTTCCAGAATCTGGATGACCGCACGCGGCGTGTCCTGTTCGACGACGCCCACGCATTCGATCAAAAACACAAACGGTTCGGCGCTGCCGTCCATAACGGGAATTTCCGGTCCGTTAATTTCGACGATAAGGTTATCGATTCCGCATCCCGAAAGCGCGGCCATCAAATGTTCGACCGTCATGACCGAAACGCCTTCAGCGTTGCGCAACGTCGTGCACATCCGCGTATCGGAGACATAATCGAAACGAGCGAGAATTTCGTTGGGTGTATCTCGGACGTCGGAGCGTCGAAACACGATGCCAGTGTCGGCTTCGGCGGGGTGCAGCGTCATCTGGACGTGCTCGCCACCGTGCAGGCCCACGCCTGAACATTGAATGCTGTCTTTGAGTGTACGTTGCCAGAATGCTCCAGCCACCCGATCCTTAAGCTCCATACTATGGAGTCCCCTTTAACTCTGCCCTGTGGGTTAAAGCTAAGTTTTGCAAAGCATTTAACTCAACATTACTTGTTGTTTTATTGATCGAAGGTTTACAGGCGCGTGGGGCGAAGTTCAAATCACTCTTTGTTACGAATTGTTACGCGGCCACGCCCGGTGGCGTGACCGCATAACTCCCTGATATCAAATCATTTAGTCCGACCCCTTGTCAGTTCGCCTGACGCCGAAGAAACGCCGGAATTTCAAGTAAATCTGCCTCCGGCGTTGTGGTCCCGACTCGGGCGTTGGGGTCGAGTCCGTCCAGGCTGGGTTGCGCCGGGGCGGCTTCGGCTTTCGCTTCGGCTCTGACCGGTTGTGGTTCCTCGCGTTGCGGTCGGGCTCGGCCCGCGCCAGTCATCCGTTCAAACAGTGTCGGCGCACGTCGCTTTGGCGCCGGCGGTTCGCTGACGGCGTTATCCATCGCCGCGGCGGCGAAGGGCTCCGCTGTTGTTCGCGAATTGGTCACGTCGCCGGGGCGAATGGGCCGTGGTGGAATGAAGGCCGGGCGGTTATCGGTTTTTGGCGCTTCTTCGACCGGCGCCTCGATTGGCGCGTCGGCTTCCACAGCGACGGGTGCCAGTTCGATTTCCACCTCCGTTTCCGCTTCGGCTTCCGGAACGTCCATGGGCAACGGCTGGTCTTGCGGTTCGCCGTTGGTTTCCATGGCCGCGATACCGATTGTTTCAACCGCGGTTTCTTCGAGCATCTCCTCTGCGGGATCCTCCGCTGTTTCGACGACGGGTTGCGTCATCGACGACCGCGTCAGCCCCAGCGGCATCGGTCGGCCCGCGATGGCCTGGTTCGCTTCGATGCCGGTGGCGACCACCGAAACCCGCATCTTGCCGTCGAGGCTTTCCTCGAACGTCGAGCCGAAAATAATGTTGGCCTGATCGTCCACTTCCTCACGGATACGGTTGGCGGCTTCGTCCACTTCGAACAACGTCATATCGGCGCCGCCGGTGATGTTGATGAGAACACCCTTGGCGCCTTTCATCGTGACATCGTCGAGAAGCGGGTTGGAAATCGCCCGTTCGGCGGCCTCGATAGCGCGTTTGTCGCCGTCGGCCTCGCCGGTGCCCATCATGGCTTTGCCCATTTCGCTCATGACCGAGCGGATATCGGCGAAATCCAGATTGATCAACCCCGGCATTATCATCAAGTCGGTAACGCCGCGAACACCAGAATGCAGCACGTCATCCGCCAAGTTGAAGGCGTCCGCGAACGTGGTTTTTTCGTTGGCGATGCGGAACAAATTCTGGTTGGGAATGATAATCAGGGTATCGACGTATTGTTGAAGCTCCTCGATTCCCTCTTCGGCGATGCGCATCCGGTGAACGCCTTCGAACTGGAAAGGCTTGGTCACCACGCCGACGGTCAGAATTCCCTGATCCCGTGCGGCGCGTGCGATGACGGGGGCGGCGCCCGTGCCGGTGCCGCCACCCATACCGGCGGCGATGAACACCATATGCGTGCTGTTCATGTGATGCTGGATTTCCTCCAGCGATTCCTCGGCGGCGGCCGCGCCGATATCCGGTCTGGACCCCGCGCCAAGTCCTTGCGTGATGGTCGTGCCCATTTGCAATTTCCGTTCGGACAGGGACTGGCTCAGCGCCTGTGCGTCCGTATTGCAAACCACAAATTCGACGCCTTCCAAATTGGACCGAATCATATTGTTTACAGCGTTGCCGCCGGCGCCACCGACGCCGACCACCAATATGCTCGGCCTCAAGTCGGCCTCCGTCGGTGGCATGGTCAAATTGATCGTCATGTTTGCCTCCAAGGTTTCGATTTTAATATCAGGGGGGACCGGCGCAAGCCGGCATATTCCCGCCGCACGTTTTTACGGCGTGGAATTCGGGTGTCGACGGGCGCTGAAGCGCGGCCCGTCGTGAAGGGAAAGGTCAATTGGGAAGACCGGAAGTAAGGCGCGCCGGGGGATTGGACGTTAGAAACTCTCACGGAACCATCCTCCCAATCTGGCGAAGCGCCCGTTTGTCGATTTATGGCGGGCCGCCGACATGGATCTGATTTCGCCTCGATCATCCAGGGCGTAGGACAGCAAGCCCGCGCCCGTGGCGAAGGCCGGCCCCTCGGTTGCTTCCGCCAACCCGGTGGTGCGGATCGGTCGGCCCATCCGAACTTGCTTGTCGAGTATTTGACCGGCCAATTCGCGGACCCCGGGGAGCTGGCATGCGCCGCCGGTCAGAACGACGCGGCGGCCCGCAATCCGGTCCATGCCGCTGTGCTCAAGCTTGGCGCGGATTATTTCCAGGGTTTCCTCCAACCGGGGCGCGATAATGCTGACGAGAAAGGATTTCGGCACGCGGTTATGGCCGCCGTCTTCTTCCTCGCCAATTTGCGGCGCATCGACGATCTCGCGTTCATCGGTGGGCGACGGCAGGGCGCCGCCGTGCAGCGTCTTCAGCCGTTCGGCATGGGATAGCGGAGTCGAGAGCCCGCGCGCTATATCATGGGTGACGTGCACGCCGCCCACCGGCACGGAGTCGGCGTGCACCATGGAGCCGTTGAAAAAGACGGCGAAGGACGTGGCGCCGCCGCCCATTTCGATGACGGTGACGCCCAAATCCATTTCATCTTCCACCAGACAGGCCAAACCGGATGCGTAGGGGCTGACGACATGGGCGCTGACGTTCAAATGGCACCGTTGAATGCAGGTGTCGAGGTTTTGCACCGCGCCGATCAGGGTCGTGACGGTGTGGACATGAACGCCGAGCGTTTGGCCATACATGTTGCGTGGATCGCGGATGCCATTGGAACCGTCGATCCTGTAGCCGACGGGTATTGAGTGAATGAGCGTTCGATTGGGTGGGTGATCTCGAAATTTGCTTTCGTTCAGCAATTTACGGATTTCGCTGTCGCCTATCGCACCGCCGCCGATGCTGGTTTCCGTCTCGATGGTGTGGCTCGTCGGGCCGCCGCTGGTGACGTTCACGACCACATCGCGAATGGTGACGCCCGCCATTTGCTCGGCTTCGTTCACGGCGGCGATGATGGATTGTTCCGCCTGTTCCATGTCGATGATCCCGCCGGCTTTCAAACCAAGGCTGGCGTGGTGGCCAATGCCAACGACACGGGCCTTTTGCGCATCATCGACCTCGGCGACGAAGCAGCAAATCTTCGTGGTTCCGACATCCAACGCGGCGATAAAACCTTTTCGAGCCAATTTTGCCTCTTCTTCCCTGGGTTACGTGTTGCCGTCGCGGCGTTTTTGCGCGGCTTCGGGACGCATACGCACGATCAAGCGGTTCGGAATGCGCAGATCGACGGTCGTGATGTCGCGGTCAAGCAACGCATGGTTTTGGTCCAGTTCGATTAATTTGTTCCACGCCGTTTCCGGGTTTTGCTCGGGCAGCCGAACATCGATCTTGTCTTCCAGTCGAAGATTCCAGCGGCGTCCGCCGACCCATACCGCGGCGGTGACCCGCTTCGACATGTTCGGGGCGCCCGCCAGCATGTGCAGTAATTGCGCTGCGTGTTTTGGCGCGTCGGCGCCGACAATGACCTTCAGGTGGCCGTATCGGTCGAGACCTTCGCGGCCAATAACCCCGCCATTGTTGTCGACGAGAACAAACCGCCCTTTGCGCTGCCAAATCGCCATGGCGCGCCGTTCGAGAATGCGGACGTAGATTGTGCCGGGGAACCGGCGTTCCACCGTGGCGTCGGCGATCCAGCCGAGGCGCAATAGCCGCGCTCGCGCCGCGTGCGGATCGTAGGCGAGAATTGGCGCGTCGCGCCGGGCGTCCAGAGCGAACATTATCTGCTTGCGCGTTGCCTCGTTTCGGCCTTCCACGAGAACATCTTCGATGACGAGACCGGCGGCGGCGGTGGCGGTCATGACCGTATTTTCAACACGTTCGGTTATCGCCGCGACCTGACCGGATTTGACCGCCCAATACCCGCCGAAGGCGACGACGCCCGACAGGGACAAGGCCGCAAGCGCGATCACCGCGGGGCGCGTCCAGCGCGGCAAGACGCGGCGGCGCTTGACTTGTTTTCGCGCGGTTGGGTTCAGGCGTCGCATGTTGCGTTCTCCACCATCCAGCCGACCAGTTGGGGAAATTCCATGCCGGCATGGGCCGCCTGTTCCGGAACCAGCGACAAGGGGGTCATGCCGGGTTGCGTGTTTACTTCCAGCATCGATAACGCGCCGGGAGACGCCTCGGTGTCGTCGTAGCGGAAATCAGCACGGGTGACGCCCCGGCACCCCAACGCCTTGTGCGCCGTGATTGCGTATGACTTGGCTTGTTCGGCGACGGAGTCTGGAATTGGGGCCGGGCATAAATGCTCGGTCTTGCCGTCGGTGTATTTGGCTTCGTAGTCGTAAAACCCTTGCAACGGCCGCAATTCCGTTACGCCCAATGCCCGGTCGTCCATGACGGCGACCGTTAATTCCCGGCCGGGAATATAGGGTTCGACAAGCGCGTCGCAGCCATAAGGCCAGTCTTCCAGCAGCGCCCGGTTGTCGCCGGTACGGATGATGTGGACGCCAACGCTAGATCCTTCATTGACCGGTTTGACGACGTAAGGCGGTTCCGGCATTTCGCCGCCGGACAACTGCGCGCGCTTTAAAACCTGTCCGTCGGGACACGGGATGCCATGGGCGGCGAAAATTGTTTTCGCCTGCTGCTTGTTCATGGCCAACGCGGACGCCAAGACCCCTGAATGAGTGTAGGGTACGGCCATAATGTCCAGCAGACCCTGAATGGCGCCGTCTTCCCCGTATCGCCCGTGCAATGCATTGAAAACGACGTCGGGCGCCGGCGTTAACGCCGCGATGAGCTTTTGTATGTCGCGGGGCGCGTCGACGCAGGTGACGCGGTAGCCGCAATGTTCAAGCGCGGTGGCGCATGCGGCGCCGCTGTCTAGCGACACGTCGCGTTCCACCGACCATCCCCCCATGAGCACCGTGACCGATTTAGCCATGCAGCGCCTCCCCGTCGGGATTTGAACCGGTTTGGCCGTCGAGGGGTTGTCCGATCCGCTTGATTTCCCATTCCAGGGTCACGCCGGTTTCTTCCCGAACGCAGCGGCGCACCGTCTCGCCGAGGGATTCCAGGTCATCCGCCGTCGCCGACCCGGTATTGATAAGAAAGTTGCAATGCTGTTCGGACACCTGGGCGCCGCCAATGACGAGCCCCCGGCAGCCCGCTTTATCGATCAGCTCCCAAGCCTTCGCGGCCCCAGGTTCATTGCTTGGGTTCTTGAACGTTGAACCGCCGGTGCGGGTGCGGATCGGCTGCGCATCGCCGCGCGCCGTTGCGATTTCCGCCATGCGGGCTGCGATTTCAGTGGGGTCGCCAGGCTGCGCGATGAGATCAGCGCCGACGAAAATCCAATCTTCCGGCACGGTGCAATGGCGATAGGAAAATCCAAAGGCGTCGGGCAGCAGGACATTCAGGACACCCGCGCGGTCCACGGCGCGCGCGCGCACCAGAACATCCTTGATTTCCGAGCCATAGGCGCCGGCGTTCATGCGTAAGGCCCCGCCGATGGCGCCGGGAATGCCGGAAAGAAACTCCAGACCTGTCATGTTCGCTTGCGCCGCGGCGCGCGCGACTTGAATGTCCAGCGCCATTGCGCCGACTTTCACGATATCGTCGCCAATTTCGATGTTGCCGAACCGCGCGCCCAGGCGGATGACCACTCCGGCGACGCCGCCGTCGCGCACCAGAAGGTTCGACCCGACGCCCATGACCGTGATGGGAATATCGCGCGGGGTTTCGGCCAGGAAGTAGCGTAAATCGGTTAAGTCGGCGGGCGTGTATGCGATTTCCGCCGGGCCGCCGACCTTGAACCACGTCTGGCGACCGAGATTGAAGTTCTCAATGTATTCGCCGTTTACCCGGGGCAATCGTTCTATGAGGGGAGGAGCTTTCATCATGAGCATCATGTCGCCGTCTCGATTCCGACGCCGTTTAACGCGCGCAATTCATCGGGCAGCGCGTTTGCCCAATTCGTGATCGTGCCGGCGCCCAGGCAAACGACGAAGTCACCGGGTTCGCTCAACCGATGAACGATGGCCGCGAGGTCGGATGGGTCCTCCAGAAGTTCGACGCCGCGATGTCCCCGGGTTTGCAATCCTTGAACCAGACTGGTGGCGTCAATCCCGTCGATTGGCGCTTCGCCGGCGGCGTGGACCGGCGCGACGATGACAGTGTCGGCGTCGTTGAAGCAGGTGCAGAATTCTTCGAAAAGCGCCATTAATCGCGTGTAGCGGTGCGGTTGCACCACGGCGATGACGCGCCCCTGGGCGACGCCGCGCGCGGCGTTCAGGACGGCGGCGATTTCCACCGGATGATGCCCGTAATCGTCGATGACGGTTACGCCGTTCACATCCCCGGTTTTTGTGAAGCGTCGTTTGACGCCGGAAAAATTGCGCAAGCCTTCGGCGATCAAGTCGTCGGGAACTTGCATTTCGAGCGCGACCGCGACCGCTGCCAGTGCATTTGCGACATTGTGGTCACCGAACATTGGCAGCAACAGCCCCTCCAGCGTTCGGCTTCTCTCATTCCTGGTTTCGACGTCCACGGTGAATTCCGTGCCATCGGGCGTAATCCGCAGGTCGCGGCCGCGGATTTCCGCCTGGGGACTGAAACCGTAGGTGACGATCCGGCGGTCGCTGATCTTGCCGATCAACGCCTGAACGTCCGGGTGGTCGATGCACAGGACGGCGAACCCATAGAACGGAATGTTCTGCACGAATGTTTGGAACGCCTCTTTCTCGGCCTCGAATGTGCCGTAGTGATCCAGGTGCTCGGGGTCCAGATTAGTGACGACGGCGATTGTCGCGGGCAATTTTGTGAAGGTTCCGTCGGATTCATCGGCCTCCACGACCATCCAGTCGCCATCGCCAAGGCGCGCGTTGGTGCCATAGGCGTTGATAATGCCGCCATTGATGACTGTCGGGTCCAGCGACGCCGCTTCCAGCATCGACGTGATCATTGAAGTCGTGGTGGTCTTGCCATGTGTGCCGCCGACGGCGATCGACCATTTCAACCGCATCAACTCGGCCAGCATTTCGGCGCGCCGGACGACGGGAATCATCCGCGCCTTCGCGGCGACGATTTCCGGGTTGCCCGGCCTGATCGCGGAGGAAGCGACCAGAACCTGAGCGTTTTCAAGATTGGCGGAGCCATGACCAATGGCGACATCGATTCCAAGGTCGCGCAGGCGTTGAACATTGGCGCCATCGGACACGTCGCTTCCCTGAACCTGATAGCCTAGATTGTGCAGAATTTCGGCAATACCCGACATGCCGATGCCACCGATGCCGACGAAATGCATGACGCCAATGGACAGGGGCATTGCTCTCATGCCAATGCCCTCCGTTCGGATGTTTGCGTCAGTTTTCCGTCGCCTCGGGTGACTCCCGCGACGACGTCCGCCAAACGGCTTGCGGCTTCGGGTACGCCAAGTTGGGCGGCGCAACGCGCGGCGGTCGCGATGGTCGTGGGCATCGAAAATAACGAAGTCAGGCGCGCCAACAGCGTTTCTTTGTTGAAGTCGGCGTTCGGGATCATCCAGGCGCCGCCGGAATCGCAAAGTCGCGCCGCGTTGACCGTCTGGTGATCGTCGATGGCGTGGGGGTAGGGCGTTAGGATGGCGGGCCGCCCGGCGGTTGTGATCTCGGCGATTGTCGAGGCTCCTGCGCGGCAAATAAGCAGGTGCGCCGCCTGAATGCGCGCGGGAATATCGTCGAAGAACGTACGAAGGTCGGCGTCGATGCCGGCGGTGGCGTAGACGCGGCGAACCCGCTCCAAATCTTCGGCGCGACATTGTTGGACGACGCGGATGCGCGCCCGTAATTCGTCCGGTAGCGCGGCTAGAGCGTTCGGGGCCACATCGCCAAAGATGCTGGCGCCCTGGCTGCTGCCCACGATCAGCAGGTGGATCGGGCCGTTGGCGTCGATTGTGGGGTAGGCCAGGCTGTGCAACGCCGCGATTGCGGCGCGAACGGGGTTGCCGGTCCAAATATTGCGCGCGCGGTCCGAGTCACGGAGGTATGTCGTGGTCTTGAACGCGGTCGCGATGCGCGTCGCTTTGGGGGCGAGGAGCCGGTTGGCGCGTCCCAACACCGCGTTTTGTTCATGAATGACGGTCTTGATGCCCAAATGACTGGCGGCCAGCAGGGTCGGGACAGTTGGATAGCCGCCAAACCCGACCACCACCGCAGGTGAAAGGTCGCGCAGCAATCGGCGCGCCTGAAAATAACCCACGATCAACTTGGAGACGGCGACCAGCTTCGCGACGGGGCCGCGCCCGCTAACTCCGGCGGCCTTGATGAAATAGGTGTCGAGGTCGGCGAGCGGTGAGTCAGCCGTCGCCTCGTCGGCGGAGGACCCGATGGGCGTTGGACCATAAGTTTCGCCGCGCCGGTCGGTGACGAGCGCGAGCCGGAATCCCCGCGTGGCGAGTTCCTGCGCCAGCGCCTGCGCCGGAAACACATGGCCGCCGGTGCCGCCGCTCGACAATACGATCAATTTTTCGGTCGTGGGCGCGTTCATTCCTGGCCTCCCACGCGTTTT
Source organism: Rhodospirillaceae bacterium (assembly GCA_018660965.1). GTDB lineage: Bacteria > Pseudomonadota > Alphaproteobacteria > UBA8366 > JABJJH01. The sequence continues at coordinate 23,408 of JABJJH010000515.1, forward strand.
CGCGTCAACGCCAGCAACGCGCCCATGCCGAAGCCGAGCGCGATCAAGGAAGACCCGCCATAGGATATGAACGGCAGGGTCATGCCCTTGGTTGGCACCAAGTTGATTGTGGACGCGATGTTGATCAGCGCTTGAAGACCGAATTGAACCAACAGGCCGGTGGCGGCCAGCACAACGAACAAATCGGCGTCGTGTAAAATTCTTGAAATTCCGCGCAACACGATGGATGCGAACAGGACGACGATAAACAGACAGGCGATCAGGCCGAATTCCTCGCCCGCGACGGCCAGAATGAAATCGGCGTGGGCGTCGGGCAAATGCGCCTTCACCGTGCCATGTCCCGGACCGCGCCCAAACATGCCCCCGTTTAGGAACGCTTCCATGGCGCGGTCAACTTGATAATTCTCGCCCGCCGCGGGGTCCAGAAATCGGTCAATCCGGCTAGCGACGTGTGGAAAAAGAAGATAAGCCCCGATGCACGCGATGAGCCCCA
>JABJJH010000470.1 GCA_018660965.1 Rhodospirillaceae bacterium
ATGAACAACGGGGCCATGAACATGATAGCCGAGGCGTCGGCGAGGGGAATGTATTTAAGACCGGCGAATAAAGTCCCGATAGTGCCGACCAGCAGCCCGGCGCGCATGATCTGAAATCCGCGGCGGTTCGTGCGGGTCAATCGCCGAAGCGGGATGCGCTTCACGCCCGCGTACAACAGCAACATCAATAAAATTCCCAGGAAGTATCCCCAAACAGTGACCATTGCGTGCTGATCGGCGGACAGAACCTTGGCGGTGGTGTCGACAACGGCGGTAAACCCGGTGGACAACACTAAAAAGATAATGCCGAAATTTGTTCGACCGGGCTTCGCCTCGGGATTCGCCAAGAGCTTCTTCCAATACGCCGGGGATAATGCGATGTGCATGATCGCAATACGGGGTCGGCGCAAAATACACAAGGCGATGGGGCCGACCCCGGCGTGGATACGCTATTGAGCGGCGATGAGAACGAATATGCCTGCGACGACGAACAAAATGCCGACGAACTCGGAGCGTGACAGGCGCTCACGAAAGGCGAGGTAGGAGGCCGCGAATGTAAACACCAGTTCGATTTGACCAAGAGCGCGGACATACGCCGCGTTTTGTAGCGTCATAGCCGTGATCCAGCCAACCGAACCGAGCATTCCGGTGAGGCCAACCAGTCCCGAAACACGCCATGTGGTGATTACGGCTTTAATTTGCCCAGGCTCCCGGACACTCATATAAACCATCATGACCAAGGTTTGGAACACTGTCAAAAACGCCAATGTATAGGCGGCCTTGATGAGAAAATCCTCGCCTGAAAGCGATAGAGAGGCGGCGCGATAGGTGACGGCGGAGATCGCGAACAGTGACCCGGACGCCACGCCGTAAAGAGCGGGAAGTTCCAGACACTGCCTGACGATATCGCGAAAATTTAACGACACCCGCGTCATTGAGATCATAACAACGCCGATGAGGCTAATGAATATTCCAACGGTCGCGCCCGTGGTTATGGCTTCTCCGAGAAGGATGACGCTGAAAATCGCGGCCTGCGCCGTTTCCGTTTTCGAGAACGTCGTGCCAACGACGAAATTTCGAAACGAAAATATGTGAACCAGGAACGCGGTTGCGAGGATTTGGGCCAGTGCGCCCGTCATCGCGTATAGTGCGAATGCCGAACTTGGCGTCGGCAATTCGTAACCGGCGAATACGACAAGCCCCGCGAGATAGAGTAACGCCAAGGGCGCGGCGTAGACGAACCGTGCGAATGTCGCGCCCGTAGTGCTGAGGCGTCCCTTTAAATATTTTTGCAGCGATGACCGTATATTCTGTGTGAACGCGGCGAAAATCGTTATTGGAATCCAGAGTTCCATATTCAAACCTATAAATAAACTTATGAATATGGGCTTAAGTATTGTTGTTATTTAAGGGATAAACAAATAAGATTGTTCAATCATAAATAAGATAATCTTATATAAATATGTCCCTGCCGCCGCTAAGAAGCCTGATTGTCCTTGAAGCCGTGGTCAGGCTCGGCGGCGTTGGCCGGGCGGCGTCCGAACTCGGCGTAAGCCAGCCCGCCATTAGCCAGCAGCTTCGCATCATCGAAAATTTTTTCGGACGGCGCATGATAGAGCGAACATCGACGGGGGTGTCCGTTGATGCGGAAGTGGAGCTTTTCGCGGCGCGATTGCAACGCGCGCTGGATGAGGTGCGTCACGCGTCGGCGGCGTTTCAGGAACAGACGGACGGGGCGTCGAACAAACTAACGATTTCGTTATTGGCGACATTCGCGCAACGCTGGTTGATCCCGCGTTTGATTGGTTTTCAAAACGCCCAGCCCAAGATTGATGTCCGTTTAATGACGACATCCGCGCCCACCGACCTTAATCGCGACGATGTGGATTTGTCGGTGCGCTGTGGCGAAGGGGCCTGGCCCGGGCATGACAGCCAATTTCTCGTGGACAATCGCATCTTCCCGATAGCGAGCCCCGCATATTTGGAGAACAACAATCTGCGCGACGCCGATGACCTTCGCCAAGCGGTATTGATACGGGTGGATACGCCGCCGCGCGATGGTGATTGGACGTTATGGCTGGACGCTGTCGGCGCGGTGGGTTTGGAACCCCGCAACTGGCAAACCTACGCGACCTCGACGCAAGCCCTTGAAGCGGCGACGGCCGGGCTTGGGGTGGCCATGGGACACACGCCGTTCGTCATCGATAGTTTGTCTTCTGGGCGTCTGGTCAAACCCTTTGAATTTGAACTGCCGGATGAGGACGGCGACTATTTCCTGGTTTTTAAACGCAACCGTGATGAACCTCGTCGGATCAGGCTGTTTCGCAACTGGCTTTTGAACAGCGACGCGATGTAATTTGTCCTTCTGGACTTTTACGGGGCATTGGCCCTGTTCATTTCGATGGCCATGCTTAACATGACGGCATCGAATTAATTTGCGTAAGGTGTAAGGGATGATCGACAAAAGAGTTGCTAGCGTGGAAGCGGCGCTGGAAGGCATTGCCGACGGCGCCACCATTATGATGTCAGGATTTGGCGGCACGGGGATTCCTCACACATTGACGACCGCTTTGGGGGCGACCTCTATCGGGAATTTGACGCTGATCACCAACGGCGTGCGTCACACGGAAGATTGCGCGCCGGAGCTTTTCGAAGAAAAGCGCGTGTCCAAGGTCATTGTTTCAGCCGCGCGCAGCCGGGGGCGGGAACCGACGACGTCGGAACGTCAGTTTGAGGACGGTACGCTGGAACTGGAGCTGGTGCCACAGGGAACCTTCGCCGAACGCATGCGCGCCGCCGGCGCCGGGATCGCGGCGTTCTATACGCCGACGGGGTTGGGCACAAAATTGACTGAAGGCAAGGAAGTCCGTGAATTCAACGGTCGGCAATACGTTCTGGAACCGGCGCTGGGAGCGGATTTCGCCTTTATCGGCGCCGACAGGGCCGACCGCTGGGGCAATGTATCCTTTCGCGGGACGCAGCAGAATTTCGGCCCCGGCATGGCCATGGGGTCGAAAATCGCCATCATCGAAGCGACCCATGTCACGGACGAGCCCCTGCCGCCGGGCGACATCGAC
>JABJJH010000447.1 GCA_018660965.1 Rhodospirillaceae bacterium
CCGGCGGCGGAAATCGGCGCGCTGGCCTCTGGGCAGGTGGATGCGAATTATCAAAGCAGCGTCGAGCAGGTGGAGACAATCCGACGCCTGCCAAATCTGAATTTGTTGGAAGCGGTGACCGCGCAAACCGGGATCGCACGGATGAAGGTCACAGCGAAACCGTTCGACGACAAGAACATCCGCAAGGCCGTGCAGGCCTGCGTCGATCACGACCGGATGCTGACGGTGGTGTATCGCGGCCTGGGCGCGGTGGCGGAAGATCATCATGTCGCGCCGATTCATCCGGAATACGCGCCGTTGCCCGCGTTGCGGCAGGACTACGCCGCCGCGCGCCGTTATCTCGCCGCCGCCGGGCGCCCCGACGGCGTGAAGTTGACCATCGATTGCGTCGCCAACCCGGCGTGGGAACAAAACGTCTGCAAGGCGCTGGTGGAAATGTGCAAGCCCGTCGGCATCGACATTGCGATCAACATCATGCCGGGCGGCGCCTATTGGGACCGCTGGATGACGACGCCGTTCGGGTTCACGTCCTGGACCCACCGCGCGTTGGGGGTGCAGGTGTTGAACCTTGCCTACCGCTCAGGCGTGGCGTGGAATGAAACCTCCTACGCCAATCCAAATTTCGACGCCTTGCTGGACCGGGCGGGCGGACTGACCGACGTAGACGCGCGCCGCAAAGTGATGGCGCAGGCGCAGGCGGTGTTGCAGGACGATGCGGTCATATCGCAGTCGTTCTGGCGCTCGGTCTTCGTGGCGGCGAACAAGCGGGTGCACGGTCTGTATCCTCACGTCGCGCTGGAACATCATTTCAACAAGGTCTGGCTGTCGTAGCATGATGTCGTTCGTCGCCCGGCGGCTGGGGGCCATGGCCTTGACGATGCTGGTGGTGTCGATGGCTGTGTTCGCGCTGCTGGAGCTGATTCCGGGCAATGTCGCGACCATGGTGCTCGGGCCCTACGCCAGCGACGAACAAAAGCATCTCTGGCTCGACGCGCACGGGTATTTAGAGCCCGCGTGGCGACGTTATGGCGCGTGGCTGGCGAATTTCCTGCAAGGCGATTTTGGCGACTCGATCCGTTTCAAGGTTCCGGTCGGCGATGTCCTGTGGCCGCGATTGGGCCGGACCGCGATATTGGGCGCGGCGGCTTTGGCGATCATCGCGCCGCTGTCGCTGGCGCTGGGCGTGCTGGCGGGGATGCGCGAAGGGTCGGTTCTCGATCGCTTGATTTCGATCACGGGGATCGTCACGACATCGATCCCGGAATTCGCCAGCGCGGTGCTCGTGACCGGCGTGTTCGTTTTCTGGCTGAACTGGTTGCCCGGCGCCAGCACGATGAGCGATGGCTTCGACGCCGTTCAACTGGTCCTGCCGGTGCTGGTGCTGGTGTTGTACGACTTCGGGTATGTCGCGCGCATGACGCGGGCCTCCATGATCGACGTGATGGGGACGGCGTATATCCGCACCGCGATCCTAAAAGGGTTGCCGCGTCGTCAGGTGATCCTGCGCCACGCCTTGCGCAATGCGTTGATCGCGCCGTTCACGGTCATCATGTTGCAAATCAACTGGTTGTTGTCCGGCGTAATCGTCGTTGAATTTTTCTTCGCCTATAAAGGCTTTGGCGCGTTGCTGCTGGAAGCGGCGCTGAACCGCGATGTGTTCGTGATCGAAGCCTGCGCCATGATCGCGGTGTTCGTCGCCGTCGCCAGTCAGGCGTTGGCGGATATCGGATATGCGTTTCTCAATCCGCGCATCCGGTTCGGGGTGGTGGATTGAGGGGGGCGCTTGCCTATGTTGGCGCGGCCATCGTCGTGGTGTGGGCCATCGTCGCCCTGGCCGCGCCGGTGCTGGCGCCGTTCGACCCGAACGCGCTTCTGTCGCCTTTCGCCACGCCCGATGAAACCTACTGGCTGGGGACCGATCATCTGGGGCGGGATATCTTGTCGCGCGTCATTTGGGGGGCGCGCACGGTGTTGACCTATGCGCCCATCGCCGCATTCTGCGCTTATGTCCTGGGCGTCAGTGCGGGGTTGGCGGCGGGTTATTTCAAGGGCTGGGTGGATGAAGGCTTGTCCTTTGTCGCCAACACGGTCCTCGCGTTTCCGGTCCTGGTTTTGTACATTCTGGTGATCACCACCATCGGCGCGTCGGGCGTCAATATCGTGCTCGCCGTCACCTTCGCCAGCGCGCCGGGGATCATGCGGATCGTGCGCGCCCTGGTGCTGGATTTGCGCAATCGCGGTTATGTCGCGGCGGCGGAAACGCGCGGCGAACCGTTGTGGTGGATCTTGTTCGTGGAGATATTGCCGAATGCGCGCGGTCCCCTCGTCGTCGACGCCTGCCTGCGGTTGGGATACGTCATCATCACCATCGGCGTTCTGGGGTTTCTGGGCTTGGGATTGCCGCCGCCCGACCCGGATTGGGGCGGGATGATCAATGAATCGCGCG
>JABJJH010000536.1 GCA_018660965.1 Rhodospirillaceae bacterium
AAGCGAGCGACCACCCTTTGGTTTCGGCCAAATGCACCTGATGAAAAAAGAACCCGGTGATGATGAAGGACGGCGCCAGCACGCTTGTCATCAGCACATAGAATTTCGGATCACGCAGAACCTCGCGATTCGTCCAGTCCCGTCCCGAGCGGGTCGCGGCGCGTGCGGCGGATGTTTCCACCAGTCGCTGGTGACGGTGCGCATGCCCGCGCAACAACCACTGCGTCAACGGGATCAGCCCGACGCCCAAAATCAATCCGATCAGGACCCAGCTTTCACGCCATCCCATCGACGCCAGCAACGCCACCGCTAACAGCGGAAACACCGCCTCGCCCAGGGAATGCCCCAGCGACCCGATGCTGATCGCCTTGCCGCGGCCTTCCTGAAAATACCGAATCATGCTGGTCGCCGACACATGGCTCATCAAGCCTTGCCCCGCGAGACGGAGAAAGAAAATCGCGGCGATCAGATAAAAATAGCCCGGCGTCCAGGCCATAAAAAAACACGCCGCCACCATCCCGCCGCAAACCAGTGCGCTGTAAAACCGCAAATCGACATGATCGATTTTCCCGCCGAGCCACATCAAGCACAGGCCGCTCGACAAGGTCGCGACCGCGTAGACATACCCGAACTGGCCGTGGGTCAGACCGAAGTCGAGGCGGATATCGGCGCTGAACAGCGAAATAAAGAACGTCTGCCCGAAACTCGAAAACAGCGCGACGAGAAATCCGAAGGCGAGAAACCGCCGGTTTTCAATGATGAAGCGGACATAGTCCATGCGTTAGACGCTAACCATTAGTTTCTCTAAGATAGCCGATAATACGCCGAGCCTGTTCGAGGCGCGACGACAAGGTCAATCGACGGTAATACGGAAATATTAACGAAATAGCCAACGAGTCGCCGTTTACGGCAGGCCTGATGGATTGATTCCAACGTTTGGAATTTCCTGTGCCGAGGAGCAATTATTTCGCGGGAAACGGCGTCAGGCAACGGGTTTATTTAAGAAAATTCACGCAAGACAGCTTTGACGAAGCTCTCACCTTACCATTGGACTGCGGGCTGGCGACGCCACCCTAAACCGTTATGACGCCCTTGGCGCCAGGAACGACCAGGATCATTCCCATCAATGCGCTCAAATTTTAGAGTCTTACTTCTTCGCCAATTCTTTCATTCCGCACCCGCACAAACTAACCGGGCCTGAAATCACATCGCATATTCGTTGAGTTCGACAGGGCTAACAAATTGATCCGGCTTCACGGTTAAGATTGAACAATCGACATCCGAGACCACGTACTCAACCGAATTACCGTTGAATATTCCCGAAAGACCACACCGGCCAGCCGTTCCCATAACAATGAGGTCGACCTTCTTTTCAACTGCAAAATCTTGAATTTCCCGAATCAGGTCCCCTTTTGGCAAATAGACCCCGAAGTCGATGCTCTTTAAATCTATGGTTTCGAGCAAAGTGGTCATTCGCTCCTCATGAACCGCCTTATTTCGTTCGATTAACTGATTCATGATGTTACTGGTAATTTCCGAACGGCTTGTATCCAGGTCGCTTCCTGAAAAATTCCATGCATGCAAAACGTCCAGACGACATTGTTCTATCCGGGCAAGCGAACTCGCTAATTCCACGACCTTTACATCAATTGCGGAAGGAGATCCTTTGGACTGATCGAGATCGACCGCCGCCAGTATTCTCTGGAACCGCCGCCCGGTTTTTTGTTGCATGACCCATACCGGACACGGACATTTTCGTAATAAATTTAGAGACATGGGTCCTAAAGCGCAGTGCCGGAACCCCTGTAAGGTGTCGGCTGTCATCATAACAAGGTCGTACCGTTCCCGTACAACGGCGCGAATAACCTCAAGAAACGATTTACCAACAAGCACGGACGCACAGACATCAACATCGCTTTGTTTGATTGAGTGAATCAAACGATCCAGATGAGATTGCCGTTCATCGATGAAGGGTTGGCGACCGCCCGCCACCCCCCATGCAGATGACCCGAACAATGCGTTGGTCGGTAATTCAATCGCATCAACAACCGTCAATTTCGCCGAATTAAGTTTCGCCAAGATCGTCGCGCGATCCAACGCGGCTTCATCGCCAAGCTTCCGGTCGTAAAGAACGAGTATATTTTTGAAGCGTTCCATTCCTTTATCACCTGCGGGATTGTGGCTAAGAGATTAGGCTTCGACAGCCTTGGCGTTAAGTTGCGCAGTCGCGAGGCGGAGCATGAAATATCCACATATTGCAGCCAGCAGCGAACCACCGAGAACGCCAAGCCGCACGCCAGAGCTTTGCGCCGGGTCGGCAAACGCAAGCGTTCCGATAAACAGGCTCATCGTGAAACCGATGCCACCAAGCATCGACACGCCCCACACCAAAACCCACGTCATATCGGTCGGAAGTTTGCACACGCCGAGACGGACCCCCATCCAAACAAAACCAACGATGCCAAGTTGTTTTCCGAAGAATAAGCCTGCTGCGATGCCCAGTGGGAGTGGCGCCAAAAGGCTGGCGATGGATAGACCGGCCAGGGAGACGCCAGCGTTCGCGAACGCAAAGATGGGGAGAATGGCAAAGGCGACCCAGGGGTGTAGATTGTGTTCAAGTTGTGTAAGGGGCGAGTGATTTGGGTCGCCTGGTGAGCGCATTGGAATCGCCATGGCCAGAACAACGCCGACCAACGTTGCATGTACGCCGGACTTCAAGACAAATACCCAAATGACAATCCCGACCAGCACATATGGCGCTATCGAAGTCACGCGGCACCTGTTAAGGACCAGAAGCGCTGCTATCCCGAACCCTGCTGACATTAAAGAGGCGCCAGAGAGATCCGCAGTGTAGAAGA
>JABJJH010000549.1 GCA_018660965.1 Rhodospirillaceae bacterium
AAACGATGGCTGGATTTACAGGAAGCTGCCTGTGCGGAATGGTCACCTATGATAGCAAGTCCGATCCGCAGGTCGTGGCCCATTGTCACTGCGTCGATTGCCGCAAATCGAGCGGCACCGGCCACGGCACGCACATCGTCATCCCGGCGGAAGCGTTCACCGTTACCGGAAACGTGACGTTCTACGACAAACCCGCCGATAGCGGCGCGGTGGTCAGCCGGGGGTTTTGCCCGACTTGCGGATCGCCCGTTTATTCCACCAATTCCGCCCTGCCGGGCATGGTGTTCCCCCGCGCCTCGATCCTCGACGACCCGGATCAGGTGACGCCACAAATGATCGTCTACGCCAGCAGGGCGCCTGGGTGGGACGCCATGGACCCTGCCCTTCCCGTCTTCCCGGAAATGCCCGACGGCGGTCCGAAAAAAACCATCGAGGATGGCGGCCCTTCATGACCATGATAAGCTGCCCCCATGGCGTATGATGAAATCCTCACGGGCCGCTTCGACGAAATGCTGGGCGGACTTTCCGGCGTCACCCAAAAACGCATGATGGGCGGTGTCTGTTTCCTGCTGGACGGCAACATGATCGGCGGCGCAGATCGGACGAAAGACGGGTCAGGCCGCTTCATGTTCCGCGTCGGCAAGGACAACGAAGCCGAAGCCCTGTCGCGCGACGGCGCATCGATCATGGAGATGGGCGGCCGGCGCATGGGCGGGTTGATCTTCGTCGAGGAAGATTCCTGCGACGACGAAGCGTTAAAGGGCTGGATATCCCTGGCGCTGTCCTTCGTCACGACTATACCGCCGAAATAAGGGCTGCCTGAATAATTTGGCTCACGCGTCGCGCGCCATATGCATTGCGGCCAGATAGCCGAACACCAACGCCGGTCCCAGCGTGATGCCGGGGCCGGGATAGGCGCCGCCCATGACCGAATTCATATCGGCGCCACACGCGTACAGCCCGGCGATGGGGGCGCCGTCCCCGTTCAATACTTCCCCGGCGCCGCTGGTGCGCACGCCCGCCGCCGTGCCCAGATCGGCCGGATACAGCGTGACGGCGTAAAACGGCGGCGTTTCCACCGGCCGCATGCACGGGTTGGGCTCGTTCGCCGGGTCGCCGACATATTTGTGATAGGCGTTGGAGCCCCGGCCAAACGCCGTGTCCTCGCCGCGCCGGGCGTCGGCGTTGTAGGTCGCCACGGTTTCCCCTACGGCGGCGGGGTCAACGCCCAGCTTTTGCGCCAGCGCCGCCAGGGTCGGGGCCGAAATCAGATACCCGCTGCGCAGATAGGGCGCGAGCCGCAGGCACATCGGCTTGACCGCGCCCAACCCGTACCGCCACAGCGACCGGCGATCACAAATCAGATGCGCCGGAATGGTCGGGCTTTGATTATGGCTGCGAAACATCGCCTGCACGAAGTCATGGTAGGAATTCGATTCATTGGTGAAGCGCCGCCCCTGCTGGTTGACCGCCAGCATCCCCGGTTTGCCCCTGTCGGTCACCGTATGGGGATACACGCCCGCCGCGCCGTCGGCCCGGGTGAAGCGGGAAACTGGCGCCCAAAAGGCGTTGGAGTCATTGTCGTCGGGAATCGTTCCCCCCACCGCCAGCGCCAGATTCAGACCGTCGCCGCTATCACCTTCGGCAGCGGCTGAATGCATCCCCGCCTCCACTGGCAACAGACGTGCGCGCAGTTCTGCATTGTGCGAAAAGCCGCCCGCCGCCAGCACCACGCCGCGCCGCGCGGTGATCACCCTGGGTCCGGACGGGGTTTCAATCTCGACCCCCGTGATCCGCCCCCCGTCCTCGACCAGACGGCGGGTCGTCGTGTTGAGCCGGATGGGAACGTCGCGCGCCAACAGCGACTTCAACAACCGCCCCGCCAAGGCGTTGCCCAGCACCAGATTGGCGCCGCGATGCAGACGGACCCGCTGCATCGCATAGGAAATTACCAGCCGCGCGACGCGCAGGGTGGAGGCGAGCGAGCGAAACACCCCCCGGAAATGCACGATGTCCGGACGCGCCACCATCATGCCGCCGAGCAAGGTGAATTCAGGCAGCGGCGGCCGTAATATCTTGAAGGCGGCGCCCAATTCGCGCGCGTCAAAGGCCACGGGCTCCATCACGCGCCCGCCCAGGGTGGCGCCGGGTTCATCGGGGTAATAATCCGGGTAGAACGGCAGCGGAACCAGATGGACGTGGGTCTTGCGGTCGAAATAATCGATGGCCCCCGGCGCTTCGCGCAGGAATATCCGCCGCAGCGCGGCCCCGCCTTCTCCCGTCGTGGCGTCCAGATAGGTCTGCGCGTCTTCCGGCGTATCGGGCAGCCCGGCGGCGGTCATCTTCGTGTTGTTCGGCGCCCACACCATGCCACCGGACACCGCCATGGTGCCGCCGACAAAGCCGGTCTTTTCAAGGACGAGGGTCTTCAGTCCTTCGGTCGCGGCGACGACGGCGGCGGCCATGCCGCCCGCGCCCGCGCCCAGCACGATCACGTCGAAGGCGTCTGTTGCGTCCGGTTCGCCGATGTTCACGAAGCGCCCTCCCCAAAACGCCACCTTAACACGGGTATTTTAAAACGGCTTGTCCCCGTGAATGGAGCAGCGATGCATGTGCCGCGTATAGCGCGCCATGTCATAGGGTTCGGCGTTGTGCATGACGCGACGGTTGTCCCAGACCACCGTATCGCCGACGCGCCATTTGTGCCGGTAGATGTGTTCCGGGGCCAGGCAGACCGCGTAGAGCGCGTCCAGCAGGTCGCGGCTTTCGGCCGCGCCCAGGCCTTCGACATGGGTGGTGTGGCCGGGATTGATGAACAGCGTCTTGCGCCCGGTTTCGGGATGGGTGCGCGCGATGGGGTGGTAGGTTTCCGCCAGGGCGTCGATTTGTTCCGGGGTCAGCGGCGGACGGTCGCTGCCCTCGGCCATGACTTCCAGATAGTGTTTCCGGAAGGTGTGCGCGGCGCGTTTGCCCTCGATGCGGGCCTTCAAATCATCCGGCAGCGCCGCATAGGCCCCTTCCAGATCGGCGAACAGGGTGTCGCCGCCCTCGGGGGGTATTTCGACCGCGTGGACGACGGTGCCCAGATTGGGTTTTTCCTCGAAGCACAAATCGGAATGCCAATACCGACCGGCGTCGGAAATGCCGACTTTCTCACCCTTTACGCGGCGGTTCGACAGCAGGATGATCTCCGGATGGCCGGGCATCAACACCTTGTCCGGGGTCGAGGGGCGGCGCCCCATCAACGGCCCGAACCGGCCTGAGAACGCAATCTGCGCCTCCGGCGCCAGCGGTGTTTGGGCTTGGGCGCGAATAACGATAACGCCATGATCCAGAAACGCCCGATGAATGTCCGGAAAATCCGCGTCGCGCGCCGGATCGGCGCCCAAAACCTCCGCCGCGAACCCACCGGCGACCCGCCGCACCTCAATCGCCATAACAATCCGCCCCGCCGTAAACCCAAACTTTCAGGGTAAAATTACGAGGTGGCGCGGGAAAACGCCACATCCGTCTCTTTTCGTCGCCAGTCCGGGTTTGTGGGGCCCTTGGTTCGGGACGCCATGTCGGCGCCGCGCCATGGCGGTCGCGCCCGGATAAACCGATTATTCGATAGGGATGAAGATCGACTGGCGAAGCTGGCCGCCGACGGCCTTGGACAGGTGGCCCTTGCCGGAGACATCCTCGACCAGGATGACCTCGCCTGCGCCGACGATGCGGGTTTCGCCGTCGCTGGCGGTGAGTTGGGCGCCCGCGTTCAGATTGACGATGTACTGGCGGCGCGGGGCCGGGTGCCAGTCCAGATCGTAATCGCCCGCGGTTTCCCGGAAGATGATTCCCGTCGCGGGCAGGGTCGCGGAATATTTGCTGAAATTCCGCTCCGCGTCCCATTCGACCTCGATATCGCGGAAATGCGACTCGCCGTTTTCGTCCTCATACAGATTGTGAATGCGCATCACGCGGTCCCTCCCCCAATCACGGCTGATTTATTCCGCCGGTATGGCCTGTTTTTCGTCTTCCAGCGTTCCGTAGAACTTGTTTTCCAGAATGCTTTGATTGTCGTAGATCGACCCGACGATGACATCCGGGCGCAGCGGCAGGGGAATGCGCACCGGCGGCGCTTCCATGCGCGGCTGCAGGGTCGGTTCGCCATGCACGATCTTGTCGTTGAACGCGGCCAGCCCGCCTTTCAAATCCGCCAGCGGCCAGGCGTCCGCCGCCGCATAGGCCTGCAACAGGAACCGGCGCGCCTTTGTCGAGCGGTTAAACGCCGAGCCGTGCAACAGGCGCGCGTGATGGATCGTCAACGTGCCCGCCGGTCCCGTCAGGGGGACCGCGCGTTCAATTTCGGGCTTGATTTCGTCCGGGTCGATGGCGCCGCAGAAATAGCCGTGTTCATGATGGTTGTAGACCGGGCCCTTATGGCTGCCCGGCGTCACGTACATGGCGCCGTTTTCGATTGTGCAATCGTCCAGGTAAATGCCGATGGCCAGCACGTCGTCATTGGTGTGCGGGTAAAACGCCCAGTCCTGATGCCATTCGACGGAGTCGCCGACATAGGGGGCCTTCATGTTGATCTTGGAGTTATGCAGCCGGATGCCCGACGGCATCAGCGGGGCCAGCAATTCCATGATG
>JABJJH010000218.1 GCA_018660965.1 Rhodospirillaceae bacterium
ATAATATTCGCTGTTGAATTGCCGCAATGGGCTTCGATGTTCCGCAGCGCCTAGTTTTAGGAAATGCCACAACGCGATGGGGTGGCCTGAAACGACATCCCCGTTTTCGGCTCGATAGTACGCCTCATCAAACCAGGGACTGGGATTAAGGCCTGCGGACATTCCCCACATGGCATAGTGCAATAACGGATTCATACCGCTGCTAATTATGGATTCATTTGACTTCAGATAATAGGCCGTGTCGAAATAGGGATTGGGATTGCGTTTTTCAAAAGCGCCTCTGGTCCAGTAATGTTCGACCGGGTCCTGCCCATCGTCCGCGACGTCCGGATTAATTTCTAGATAATAGTCTTCATCGACCAAAGACCGAATTTCCTCGATGGCATTCGGATAGCGGCCTTCAGCGTTGCCAAACAATAGGAAGTGTCCAAAAGGGCTTGCGCCCGTGCCACCTACATCGGCGTATCGTTCCCGGTAATAGTCCTGATCGAACTCGACCTGTCGACCGTAGCGTTCGACCATTCTCGGCCCATCGCCCTCTCTAATGAAGGTCGCGCGTATCTTCAGCGCAATTTTCTTTAAATAAAATTTAATTTTGGAGTGCAAATTGGGTCAACTGTCATGATATTTTGAGTTTGAAATAAGTATTAGTTTATATACCCGATTCATCCGGTGATGACATAAAATTCATCTAATTTTGAGGCCTGATGCGAACTTGTTTGCCGTCAGCCAAGAATTTTAGCAAGAAGGTCACGCCAATTCGGGAATTCCGCATCAAACCGCGTTCTAAATTTTTGCGTATCCAGGCGGGAATTATGAGGGCGTTTGGCGGGGGTGGGATAATCTTCAGACGGGATTGGGGTCAGAGTCTCTATCGCGAGTGGCATTCCACGGTCCCGCGCCACAGTGAAAATCGCCTCGGCGAATCCATACCAGGAGCAAACTCCGGATGGCGCAATATGATATATCTGCGGTGATTTATCGAAGGCGTCGCGCCAGCCGTCGCCCCTGTTCCCTATCAGAATATTCGCTGTCATCGCCGCCAGCCATGAGGCCGGCGTCGGCGCACCGATTTGATCGTCCACGATGGACAATGCGGGCCGTTCAGCGCCAAGCTTGAGCATTGTCGTCAGGAAACACTGTCCTTCGGCGCTATAAACCCAGCTTGTCCGCAGAATCATGGCGGAACCCGAAATTGCGCAAACCGCGTTGTCGCCAGCCAGCTTGCTCTCGCCGTAAACGCCTAACGGTCCCGTGGGGTCTTCTTCTCGCCAATAATTTTCCCCGGACCCATCGAACACATAATCCGTCGAGTAATGGATCATCGGCGCGTCATTTTTTTTCGCCCATGTCGCCAATTCATAGGGCGCGGCTTCGTTCACGGCGAAGGCGGCATCTTTGTCTGTTTCCGCTTTATCGACCTGTGTGTACGCCGCCGCGTTCACAATCAGGGTGGGTTTATTTTCATTAAGAAAGGGCGCAATGGTCTCGGGGTGCGAAAGATCCAGTTCGCCCCGCCCAACGACGAGAAGGTCGCCCAATGGGGAAAGTGTGTTCGCCAGCGACCCGCCCAATTGTCCGTTCCGGCCCGTAATCAAGGCGCGCATGGCGCTACCCCTGAAACGCGGGCAGGTTTTCCGCATTTTCCAGAAGCGGCGCGGCGCCGTCCCGGTCATTCACGGAAATTTCGTCGAGCGGCCATTGAATGCCGATGGCCGGATCATTGTATCTGACGACGCCTTCCGATGCCGGGTCGTAAAAGGACCGCGCGCATTTGTAGAAAAAATCCGCTGTGTCGCTCAATGTCACAAACCCATGAGCGAAGCCTGGCGGGACCCACAATTGGTGGCGATTTTCGTCATTCAATTCGCACCCGAACCAATTGCCGAACGTCGGGCTGCCGCGGCGGATATCCACGGCGACGTCGAATACCGCCCCGGCGACAACCATAACCAGTTTTCCTTGTGCGTTCGGTTCCTGAAAATGGAGGCCTCGGAGCGTGCCTTTACGCGACCGTGACAGATTTTCCTGCGTCCAGGGCCCTTCAATTCCTGCGTCTTCGTATCGTTTTAATTGAAACTGCTCTAGAAAAAAGCCGCGCTCATCTCGATATACGGCGGGCTCCACAACCAACACACCCGGCAAATCTGTCGGCACGACCTTCATTCTTATCCCCGCTCCAAAAGATCAAGCAGATATTCCCCATACCCGCTTTTGGTCAGGGGCTCCGCCAAGACGCGAAGGGTTTTATTATCGACCCAACCCTTCCGCCATGCGATTTCCTCGACGCAGCCTATTTTGTAGCCCTGCCTGCGTTCAATCGTCGCGATATAGTTGGTCGCATCCAAAAGCGAATCGTGGGTTCCCGTATCGAACCACGCATAGCCGCGTCCAAGCGTCTGCACGTTCAAGGCCTGCCGCTTAAGATAGGTTTCATTGACCGACGTTATTTCCAACTCCCCACGCGCCGAGGGTTGGATATTCTTCACGATCTCGACGACGTCTTCATCGTAGAAATACAACCCCGTCACCGCCAGCCGTGAGGCCGGGTTGGACGGCTTTTCCACGATGGAAACCGGTTTGTTGTTTTCATCCAGATTGACGACGCCGTATCGCTCTGGATCCGTCACTTCATAACCAAAGACGCAAGCGCCAGTTTCCTGCTGGTTCGCCGTTTCCAGTTTTTTCGATAGACCGTCGCCATAGAAAATGTTGTCGCCCAGGATCAGACACGATTTGTCGCCGTCCAGGAAGTCCTCGGCGATCAAAAACGCCTGCGCGATTCCTTCCGGCCGGGGTTGAACCGCAAAGGAAAAATTAAGACCGATTTGGCCAAGCGGCTTAAAAAGTTCCTGAAAAAGCGGTAAGTCCCTCTGTGTGCTGATCACCATGATGTCCCGGATGCCCGCGAGCATTAGTACCGACAGTGGGTAGTAAATCATCGGTTTGTCGTAAAGGGGGATGATTTGTTTGCTGATGACGAGGGTGCTTGGATGCAATCGCGTTCCCGCGCCGCCCGCCAGAATAATCCCTTTTCGGTTACTCACGATCTCCACCTCATACAGAACGACATTTCGGGCTTAAGAAGCTCCAAGCCCCAATCGCGCGCCCGAATAGTTTTTTTCGCGAATTTTTCGCCACCAATCCTCATGCTCCAAATACCAGGTGATGGTTCGTTTGAGCCCCGCTTCAAAGGAAACGCTCGGCTTCCATCCAAGCTCACGCTCGATTTTCGATGTATCGACGGCGTATCGGGCGTCGTGGCCGGGACGGTCGTCGACGTAACGGATTAAACTGTCGTGCGACTCGCCTTTGGCGTCCGGGTGCAGTTCGTCCAGGATCGCGCAAATTGTCTTTACGATCGTCAGATTAGGCAACGTCGAATTCCCACCAATGTTATAGGTCTCGCCCAATACGCCCCGCTCGGCGATGAGCATGAGCGCGGCGCAGTGATCTTCGACATGAAGCCAATCCCGCACTTGTTGGCCATCGCCGTAAACCGGAAGCGGCTTTCCCTCAAGCCCGTTCAAGGTCATCAGCGGAATCAATTTTTCCGGAAACTGGTACGGACCGTAATTGTTGGAGCAGTTCGTGACGATCAGGGGCAGCCCGTAGGTCCGGTGATAGGCGCGCACCAAGTGGTCGCCCGATGCTTTCGACGCCGCATAAGGGGAGTTTGGCCGAAACGGGGACTCTTCGTTAAAAGCCCCGACCGCGCAACTTCCATACACCTCGTCCGTGGAGACCTGCAGCATTCGGAAACCGTCGGGCAAGTTGTCAATGTTTGTGCGAACGGCCTCCAGCAGATTGAAAACGCCCATGATGTTCGTTTCCATAAATGCAGCCGGACCATCGATTGACCGGTCCACATGGCTTTCCGCGGCGAAATTAATGAACAGGTTGGGCCGGTGGTCCTTTAGTAGGGCGCCAACAAGGGCGCGATCGCCAATGTCTCCTTGCACAAACCGGTAATTTGGATTCGCATCGGCACCGTGAAGGCTGTCCAGATTTCCGGCATACGTCAGGGCGTCAAGGTTAATGACCCGCGCGCCCGTCGCAAGCGCATGGTGAACAAAATTAGCGCCAATGAACCCGGCCCCTCCTGTAACGACAATTAGGCTCATTGATATTTCTTGCGTTGCCAAACCATCAAGATGGCTCATTCAGTTGAGAAAATCTAGTCCCGCGCGGGCGCCCCAAGCACGTTACTTGGACATGATTTGCCGTAAGAGGTCGGCGACCAAGCCAAGGGCGAAAACAATGATACTGACGAGGAAGGCGCCAACACCGAGCATAAACCCGGTCGGCAATTGAAAGGCGAGGCCAATGCCCAGGCTGATCAGCGAAATTGCAAGACAGACCAGACTCATCAGGAGAAAAATTTTAATTGGATTATAATAGATGATCGCTTGAATGATGTACTGCAGTGTTCGTAGCGAATCCTTCCAGAGCCGGACCTTCGTCTCGCCAATGCGATCACTGTATCCAATTGGCATATAAGCCACATAACGCGCCGTCATCATGTACGCCAGCGTCAAGGATGTCGTAAAACTGAAGGTGTTACAAAGATGTGTCAAATAAGGGGTGACTGTTTTTCGAGAAAACACGCGCAGCCCGGAATTGACGTCAGGAATTTTTCTTCCAGTTGTCCATTCCGCAAGAAATCTTAATACTTTTCGCATTGGCATTTTAAAAAACGACCCGTGATAGTGCTTGCCTTCGCGAGCCCCCACGACCATGTCAAATCCTGTATTAAACATTTCGACAAGCTTGGGCAGTTCTTCAATCGGGTAGGTTCCGTCGGCGTCGGAAATCACGATTGTGTCGTGCTGCGCCGCCAAGATCCCACTTTTCAAGGCCTGCCCATACCCGGTGTTGTGAGGGTGCCGGATCACACGCGCACCGGCGTCCTCGGCGCGCGCCGCGGTCTCGTCACTTGACCCATCGTCCACGACTACGATTTCGCAGGGTTCGTCGAAATTTTCTTGAACGACGCGCTTGGCGCTTTTAACCGCATCGGCCACGGTCGCTTCTTCGTTGAATGCAGGAATAACAAGACTAAGCATTCGTAGAAACCCCTATCATTGATCCACCATTTAGTATTTTAAACATTCTGCAGCAATATCGGATTCGCTTCGCCATGTCCTCGAATTCGCCGCCAAACCAATGCGACACCGGTGCATTGAACCCGCGTTTTCTTCGGTTCAGGACTCGCTCGGGTAGGGAATTTCGCTGACTCTCCTTGAGTATATTTTATTTCGCAACCCCTTTAGCTTCCAGTTCACCGGTAGAGGCGCCGCAAATTCGACAAGCCTGTGATCAGAAACGGCGCCAGCGCCTGACTCAGGAACAAAAGCTGTAGCGGCTATTCGCTGGATGGGCGGTATTCCGCCAGCCAGGCCTGGAACATCAACACGCACCACAACCGGTGCGGCCAATCGCGTCGACCGGACAGATGGTCGTCCCAGACGGCGCGCACCGCGCTGGGCTTGAAATAGCCTTGATCGCGCAAAAGCTGGACGTCGAGCAACGATTCCGCCCAATCCCGCAAGTCGCCGCGCAGCCAGTCGCCGATGGGAACGCCAAAACCCATTTTCGGCCGGTCGAACAAAGCGCGGGGCGCATGACGATACAATACATGGCGCAATATGGATTTGCCGCCGTCGGGGCCACCCTTCGGGGCCAGCTTCATGTCGCGCGGCAATCGCCAGGCGAAGTCGAACACGCGATGGTCCAACAGGGGAATGCGGCTTTCCAATCCAACGGCCATGCTGGCGCGGTCGACCTTGGTCAGGATGTCGTCCGGCAGATAGGTCAGCGCGTCCATCAACATCATGGCGTGCGGAAGATCGTCGTCGCCACGCCATAAATCATTGCGGTCGATAAGGGTTTCCGGTTCGGATCCGTTTACCAGAACGCCATTCGGGTTGGGCCACTGGCTGCACACGTCGCGATACAAACCCCTCCCATCGTCGGACGCCAATAACCCGGCGAACTTGTGCGCTTTGTCGCCGATTTGGGGAATTTGAAACCGGCGCGGCAATAGAGGGCGTAAATCCTTTGCGCCCGAATCCCAGGTTGACACCGGGACCGCGGTTATTGCGGCGGCGAGTGCGCGGCGCGCGGCGCGCGGCGTGCGGCGATTGAATCGCGCCATGCGCTCTCCGGCCAGATACCGGTTATAGCCGCCGAACAACTCGTCGCCGCCATCCCCGGACAGGCTGACCGTGACCGAGTCGCGCGCCAGCCGCGACACCAGATGGGTCGATATCTGGGATGAATCGGCGAAAGGCTCATCATACATCGCGGGCAGCGCCGGAATCACCGCCTGGGCGTCCTGGGCGGTGACATAAAGTTCGGTGTGGTCGGTTCCCAGATGCGCCGCCACAGCGGCGGCGTGACGGGCTTCGTTGAAATCATCTTCATGAAACCCGATGGAGAAGGTTTTCACCGGGCGCGCACTGACGGACTGCATCAAGGCGACGATCGTTGATGAATCTATGCCGCCCGACAGAAACGCGCCCAGCGGCGCATCGGACACCATGCAATCACGCACCGCCG
>JABJJH010000517.1 GCA_018660965.1 Rhodospirillaceae bacterium
AATGGCGATCAAGGTTCTCCCCACCGCCAGTCCAGATCCATTGAGTGTATGGACAAAGCGGGTTCCTTTTTCTCCAGCACTCCGGAACCGCGCTTTCATGCGACGCGCCTGAAAGTCCCCACAATTGGAACAACTGGAGATTTCACGGTACATGTCCTGTCCGGGAATCCACGCTTCGATATCGTATGTTTGCCGGGCGCCAAACCCAATGTCACCGGCGCACAAGGCGACAACACGATAATGAATCCCAAGCCGCTTCAAAACTTCCTCCGCACACCCAGTCATTCGTTCCAGTTCCGCCTCGGAGTTATCCGGGTGAGTCACGCTCACCATTTCGACTTTGTTAAACTGATGCTGACGCAGCATGCCTCGGGTGTCTCTACCGGCGGCGCCGGCTTCGGAGCGGAAGCAGGCCGTCCAGGCGGTGACCCGCATCGGCAAGGTCCCCTCGTCTAGAATACTATCCGCCGGTATGTTGGTTAACGGCACTTCGGCGGTCGGGATCAGCCAGTAACCATCGGTGGTGCGGAATAAATCTTCGGAAAATTTCGGCAATTGCCCGGTGTTATAGAGCGCCTCTTCCTTGACCAACACCGGCGGTAACACTTCGGTATAGCCGTGTTCCTCGGTGTGTAAATCCAGCATGAAGGAAGCCAGCGCCCGCTCCATCCGCGCCAAGGCGCCTTTCAGGACCACAAAACGGGACCCCGACAAGCGGGAAGCGAACTCAAAATCCATCAAGTCCAACGCTTCGCCCAGATCAAAGTGCTCTTTCGGGGCGAAATCGAATGATGGCTTTTCGCCAAAACTACGGACTTCGACGTTGTCCGTTTCATCCTCACCGTCAGGTGTGTTTGGACTCGGTAGATTCGGCAGTCCTTCCAACAGGGCATCCAAACGACTGGCCAAATTCCGCTGCTCGTTCTCCGTATCGGCGATCTTTTGCTTCAGCGATTGCACCTCGATCACCAAAGCCGAGGCGTCCTCCCCCGCTTTTTTCGCACCGCCAACCTGACGCGATACTTCGTTGCGCCGCTGCAACATCTCCTGCAATGCTGTTTGGGCGGAACGCCGGTCCCGGTCCAGATTCAGGATTTCAACCGACACCGGATCAATACCGCGCCGCGTTAATCCTGTATCAAAGTCTGTCGGGTTTTCCCGAATCAATCGCAAATCATGCATGGAACGCCTCTAAATTTATTGTGGCGTTTATAAGACGGCGGCGCCGGGAGGTCCAGAATCACACTGACCCTATTCCTCACTCTGTTCCCCGTCCTCATCCGCGGCAGGTTTGGCGACCATGGTCGCGCACCAGATGGAAATTTCGTAAAGAATGATTATTGGTATCGCCAAACCCAACTGACTGATCGGGTCCGGCGGCGTCAAAATGGCGGCGGCGATAAAGGCCCCGACGATGGCGTAGCGGCGCTTCTTGCGAAGCCCCGGAGCATCAACGATGCCGACCTTGGCCAACAACGTCAGCACCACCGGTAATTCAAAACTCAGACCAAAGGCGAAGATCAAGCGCATCACAAGCGATAAATATTGATCGACCTTCGGTTCAAGATGGATCGCCAGTTTGCCATCGCCGCCAACTTGTTCATAGCTCGCGAAAAATTCCCAAGCGACCGGCAACACGACATAATAGACAAAGGCCCCCCCCATGAAGAAGAGGACGGGCGTCGCAATCAAAAACGGTAGAAACGCGCGTTTTTCATTTTTGTAGAGGCCCGGCGCGACAAACAGCCAAATCTGATTGGAAATTACCGGAAACGATAAGAACGCCGCCACGAAAAATGCGATTTTTATTTCGGTGAAGAATTTTTCGTGAAGCGCGGTGAAAATCAGACGTCGTGAAGTATCGCCTTGCCATAAATCATACAGTGGCTCCACGAGGAAATCGAACACCGGTGCGGCGAAATAAAACGACGCAAAGAATAAGACGAAGAACGCGCCCGCCGACCATGTCAAACGACGACGAAGCTCCACCAGGTGGTCGAGCATTGGCATTTTGGCGTCTTCGGTGGAATTCGTCATTGGAATTATTGCTTGGGCGCTGTTGATTTATCGCCGCTGATTAAATTCACCGGTTCATCTTCTAAATTTGACGTTTCAGCGGCTTGGGTTTCAGAGTCAGGCGTTACAGCATCCGGGTCTTCATCTGGCGGCGTATAAGCATCGAATTCCTCCAGCGTCGATTCGGATCGCATCGCCATGAATTTCTCTTGCTCCGCGATGAGTTCTTCCTGCCGTTGCGATAATTCTTCTTGCTGGAGGGTTAATTCTTCGCTCGCCTTCTCAAGGTCATAAATCCCGCTCGACATTTCGCCGTCCGGGTCTATGACGTTTTCAATTTCCTTATCGAGATCGATATTCGCCGTATTTTCGATCTCCTGACGAAGTTCGTTAAGTTCGGATTCGCGCGCGATATCGTCTATGCCGCTCTGGAATTCCCGCGCCATTTCCTTGATACGGCGAACCCACGACATAACGCTTCGCAACACCGTCGGAATTTCCTTGGGTCCAACGACAATGATCGTGATAACCGCGATGATGAAAAGCTCTTGCCACCCGACATCGAGCATGAGGCGTCACTTCGGCGAAGGTTGCAGCCGCAACCAAGTTTCAGGAATTAGTCGCTTGATCTTTTCCAACAGCCGTTGGCTCCGCGGGCGCTGCACTATCGGCGTTTGATTCAATTGCCGAATTTTGCGTTGAATCAGCACTTTGCGCGTCATCTTTGATATTTTTCTTAAATGACTTCAGGCCTTTCCCGAAATCAGCCATCAGGCTGGAAATCTTACCTTTGCCGCCAAATAACACTAACACGACAACCAGCACAATCACCCAGTGCCATATGCTGAATGCACCCATTTAAAAATTCCTTACGTTCCCGCTGACCGCGCCATTAAGCTCTATATAAGGCTTTATACCGAAAAAACAAAGACCTGACACCAACACTATTCATCGAACGCAATTGCATCGTCGGTTTCAACAGCCTCGTACGGTTCACCTTCCTCAGTCTCATCAATATCCAACGACGTACTCCAACTCTGTCGTTTGTCCAACAATCCTGCGGCCTTAAGTTCTTCAACTCCAGGCAGCGCGTTCAACGATTCAAGTCCAAAATGATCAAGAAATGCGTCAGAAGTACCCCACGTAATCGGTTTCCCCGGCACTCGCCGCCGACCCCGCGGGCGGATCCATCCGGCTTCAAGCAGAATATCCAGTGTGCCCCTGCTCAAGGACACCCCTCTAATTTCCTCGATTTCCGCACGAGTGACCGGCTGGTGATAGGCGACAATCGCTAATGTTTCGACGGCGGCTCTAGACAACCGGCGCACCACCGACTTTTCTATCTCCATATACGCGGCCAAGTCCGGCGCCGTCCGGAACGCCCATCCAGCGCCCACCGACGTCAAATGAACGCCCCGGTTCGCGAATTGAGACTTCAATTCCTCAAGTAACCCAATGATGTCCGCGTCTTCAGGTAACCGCGAGGCCAAATCCCTTTCGGTCAACGGTTCACCCCATTTCCTGATCATCTCGTCGTAGACTTCCTTCTTTATTTCATTATGTAATAATTTTGACATTAATGAAATATAGAT
>JABJJH010000518.1 GCA_018660965.1 Rhodospirillaceae bacterium
CTACCGGCAACAGGATATTTTCCCGAACGATCACCCATCCTACTTTGGCCAATTGACGTTGAACCGACTCCCCTTCCAGGCCGAGGCCTGGGATTCCTGCGATTTGGTCATCAATATCGGCAGCCGCCTGGACGGCGCGACATCCGCCGACTACACATTGATTCGCGACGATCAGAAAATGATCATGGCGTATCCGGACGCGTCGATTTTTTCACAATGGCAGGCCGATGTCGCGCTTGGCGCGAACGCCAAACCGGCGTTGGTCGCGTTGACCGAGGCGCTGGCCGATTTCACCCCGCCCGCCGACCGCATCGCGTGGCGCGACGATATTCACGCCAAGGAAGTCGCCTATTCGGCGCCGGGCGAAATCGAAGTCGTCGGCGACGTCGATATGGCCAAGGTGATTCAAACCTTCGGCGAGATGGTGCCCGACGACACGATGCTTTCCGCCGACGCCGGGACCTTCGGGCGCTGGCTGCATCGGTATTACCGCTCGAACGCGCCCTACAGTAATTTCGGACCAATCTCCGGCGCCATGGGCTATGGCGTGCCCGGCGCCATCGGGGCGGCGGTCGCCGATCCGAACCGCATGGCCTTCGCCTGGTGCGGCGATGGCGGGTTCCTCATGACCGGTCAGGAAGCTTCGGCCATCGTGCAGGAACAATTGCCGGTCAAGATCATCGTTTGCGACAACAGCGCCTGGGGCTCCATTCTGGTGCATCAACAGAAACGCTTCGGCGATTGGGATTTCGGCACGCGGCTGGTGAGCCCGGACTTCGCCGCGCTGGGCCGCGGTTACGGCATGGAAGCCTTCACGGTCAGCAAAACCGATGAATTCGCCGATGCGCTGCGCGGCGCGATGGACCACAACGGTCCGGCGCTTATCCACCTGAAGCTCGATTTGCGCGACGTGTCGCCCTATTCCGGCAGCGCGCGTTAACGAGCGATTGACAGACGGGACAGGGCGGCCATGACCATTACGCTATTCGAAAACTTCCGGGCGCTCTTCTACGCGCCCTTCTACGCCGCGCATGCGTTGGGGGTCTACGAAGACGAAGGGCTTGATGTCGTCCTGTCCGGCGGCGAGTCGCCGTCGGTGACCGCGACCAGCCTGTTAAGCGGCGCCGCCGACGTGTCCTGGGGCGGCCCCATGCGCGTCCTGTATACCTATGAAACCCAACCGGACTGTGATCTGGTGGCGTTTTGCGAAGTTGTGACGCGCGACCCATTCTACCTGATCGGCAACCGCCCCAGGCCGGATTTCCAGTTCGCCGACCTGACCGATATGCACATATCGACCGTCAGCGAGGTGCCGACCCCCTGGTTATGCCTCCAGGACGACATCCGTCGCGCCGGAATCGACCCGGATAGCCTTTCGCGCGTCGACACGAACACCATGGCGGAAAACGAGGCGGCCCTGCGCGCCGGGGAATTCGACGCCATTCAGGTCTTCGAACCCTATGTGTCGCAATTGCTCGACGATGGGGTTGGGTTTGTCTGGTACGCCGCCGCCAATCGCGGTCCCACCAGCTACACCACCTTCTACACCACGCGCCTGGCGCTCACCGAGAAGCGCGATGAGCTTCTCGCCATGACGCGGGCCATGCAGCGCACGCAAAAATGGCTGCACGCCCACAGCGCGCAGGAATTCGCGGCAACCGTGAAGCCGTTCTTCCCCGATTTACCGATGGCGGTTCTGAGCGCGGCGATTGACCGCTACAAGGCGCTGGGAATTTGGGGCGAAAACCCACGGCACGCCCGGGTTGGGTTCGACCGGCTCGACACGGCGATGCGTTCGGCGGGGTTTATCGAACGCGGCGCGACCTACGAACAATGCATGGACACGAGCTTGGCTGAGGCCATCATCGCGGAAGACCCGCCATCGGCGTGACGCCGAGCAAGGATTAGGGCGTGACGCCGAGCAAGGATTAGGGCGTGACGCCGCACGAGGATAGGGCGTGACGCCGCGCGGCAAACAAGGGAGACCGATGTTATGAGCGATATCTTGAAGCGGATGCGGCTGGACGGTCGCGTCGCGGTGGTGACCGGGGCGGGCAGCGGCTTGGGACGCGCCACGGCGCACGCGTTGGCGTCCGCCGGCGCCACTGTCGCGGTGACCGATATCGACGGCGTCGCCGCCGCCACCGTCGCGGATGAGATCGCGGACTCAATTTCGTGCGCCATGCCGGGCGAGACGGGCGACAACAAGGC